>JBJTQP010000093.1:0-3424 GCA_046075685.1 Planctomycetaceae bacterium
GGCCGGCTGGAATCCCGCCTACCTCTTCAAAGTCCTGCAAATCCCGGCATAAAGTGTGCGTCGGCCCTGGGATCTACACGGCGTTCAACGCGGCGACCCGCGAGGCCTACCGTGATCGCTTCGACGTGGGCGTGCTGTTCGTCGCCGCCGACAATCCGAGGTCGCTGCACACGTCGACCGCAAAGCTGGGGGCAGAGGCACTCGCCTTATTCGAGGTCGACGGCCGCTGCTATCACTTCCTGGCGTATGTGTTTTGACGAGGATCAGGTTGGCTGTGCGAAGGAGAACGTGCCACGCCTTGTGATGATTCATCGCCTGAGGGCCGCAGCCGGATGATCGAGCGGATCAGCTGGTCGGTGCTCGTCGTCGCCGTCGCCCTCGCCGCGGTCGCCACAACTCCTGCGTCGGCCTGCACCCGCTGCATGCGTGCGTTCGCCGACGTGGCGAGCATGATCTGACGGACGGTGCACAACCAGAAAGATCGCGTCGTCTACTTCGACTCGGCGACGAGCCCGACTGTGTTCTGGGTGCCGCTGGAGAAGGTCGATTTCACGGCGTGCATTCTGGTGAAGAAGCTCCCGCTCAAGGCCAGCGAAGCCTACAGCGGCGACGCAAGCGGCTCCCTGCGGGCCTCGGAGCCGTTTGAGTTTCTGAAGGCGAGCCCTTTGTGGACGGCGGTTGAAAACGGCGGCGCGGGGCTCTTCAGTGCGATCGCCGCCGGAGCCCGTTTGCGGCTTCTTGTGGGCGATTACCTCGGCATCACGTCGCCCGATGCCCTTCGGCAGCTGCTGGGGTGGATGGACCTCGCGGGAGAAAAAGGTGGCTGGCTCGGAGGCTCTGCGACGTGCCAGCCACCTTTTTCAGTGCGGGTCGCGGAAATGGAAAACCTCCGCGGTTCGCCCGATTCGTTTCATCCGAAGTCGTGGCGGATCGCGGATTCGTAGGGTGGGATCGTGGTCGTGGAGTCGAGCAACCTGTCGCGGGCGGCCTTGGTTTCGGGCGTCGAGTGGAACCTGCTCGGCGAGACGTCGGGCTCGGGCGACCTCGACTGCGAACTCGTCGCCGCGTTCGACGACCTCTGGCAACAGGCCACGCCGCTGTCGGCCGACGTGGTCGAGCGGTATGCGGCGAATGTGGCGCACGCCTCCGGCGTGCGGTCCGGTGGGCCTCTGGCCCGCCTCGCCGACGCTGAGGAAGCCGCGAGCGAGAGTCTCTCGGAACGGCACGCCGGAGGCGTGCCCCACGGGGCGTTCACCCCGCGGCCCTGGCAGCAGGAAGCTCTCGCCTCCCTCGCCACGATCCGCCGCGATGGCTACTCAAAAGCCCTCGTCGCCGTGGCCACGGGCCTTGGAAAAACCTGGCTGGCGGCGTTCGACGTGCTCGCCGTGGGCCGCGAGCTCGGCCGGCCGCCGCGGGTGCTCGTGATCGCCCACCGGGCCGAGATCCTCGCGCAGGCCGAGGCCACGCTTCGACAGGAGATGGAAGCGGAATGGGGGCGGGTAAACGTCGAATGGTGGGTTGGTTCTCGGGCTTCCGCCCCCGTGGCGTACGCTTCCAGCGTGCGAATGGGCCCCGATGAACCGGCCGACCGCATTCACACGCCGGAGGCGTGCGCCACATCCAGCCAGCTCGTCATTGCCTCGATCCAAAAGCTTTCTCGGCCCGACGGTCTCGCGGCCCTCGCGGCGGCGGCCCCGTTTGATTACTGCGTGATCGACGAGGTGCACCACGCCGAGGCACCGAGCTACCGCCGCGTGCTCGCGCGGCTGTCGGAGCTGTCGCGGGCTGCCCCGTCGTTCACGCTCGGCCTCACGGCCACGCCCGAGCGGAGCGATGGTGTAGATGCAGCGACACTGTTCGACGACATCCTCGCGGCCCAGGCCACGATCGGCGACGGGATCGCGGAGGGGTCGCTCGTGCCGTTTCGGTATCGGGGGCAGACCGACTCCGAACTCGCGATGGGCGCGGTGCTCACGTGGCTCGACAGCGGGCAGGCCGCGGGCGGCCTTGCCGGCTATCCGGCGATCAAGGAATTCCTGCAGGATCTAAACGCCCTCGGCGACCTGAACCTGCTCTACTCGGACGGCCGGCGGCTCTACTGCTATCACGACTCGGGCGGCAACAAAGCCGGAATCCGAGGCGGAATGCTTGCCACAAAATGTACGGACGTATATGCTTCTGAAGGTTGACTTACGTCATTCGAGAGGTAGCCCATGAGCCATCGCCTATCACCCGAGAACGAACAGTTCCTCGACCGCGCCGTGTCCGCGGGTACCTTTCACGACCGCGAAGCGGCAATCGACGAAGCAGTTAACTTGCTCCGTCGTCGGGAGAAACTCATTCTGGACGTGAACCACGGTATCGAGCAGATCAATCGTGGCGAAACGGTTCCGTTCGATCTCACCGAGATAAAGGCCGCCCTCCAGCGCCGTCTTCAGGCCGGATAACGGGAGGCTGGGGATGTCGCGGTTGGAGCTGTCGCTCGACGCGCAGCACGACTTGGTTGAGATCGCAGCCCACATCACAAGTCAAAGCGGGAGCCAGAAGCGAGGCGAAGCTTTTCTGAGCGGGGTGTTTGCGGCCTGCGAGACGTTGGCATCCCAGCCTGCGATGGGCGAACTGCGAACCGAGTTTGTAACTGGTGTGTATCGGAGCTTCTCGGTCGGGAGTCACGTCATCTATTTCCACCCAACCCCAGCCGGAATCGTGGTCGCCCGTGTGCTCCTTGGATCGCGAGACCATTACTCGATTCTGTGAGAGCCGTCCATGCAGAGCGAGGTAGCTGCGCGTATCAGGATTCTCCGCTTTCCTCCGGTGATCGGGCTTCAGAAGGGCGACGCAACAGACGCAGCTCTTTCTCGCCTCGCTGGCGCGACGAGAGAGGCGGCATGCACATTCGCGTATGAGCCGTTATGCTGCGACGTAACGAGCCGCATTCGGCGGTCGGAGACCGCCGCCACAGAGGAACTGACGACCCGGCCGCTCAGATCCGCGGCCGGTTGATCGCCCGCAGGCCCGCGATCAGGACGATCGCGCCCACGGTGGCCGTCACCAGGCTGCCGACGAGGCCCGTCGCTGCGAGGCCGAGCAGCCCAAACAAAAACCCGCCCAGGATCGAGCCGATCACACCCATGATCAGATCCGTGACGAGGCTCGAACTGCCTCCCTTCATGACCTGGCTGGCGAGCCACCCGGCGGCGAGGCCGATCAGAAGAAACCACACGAAGTCCATGATGAAAGCCTCCGGAAGCAAGCGAGACCCTCGTCATCCTACCCTCTGGCCAACGCGGCAAAGCATGACGGCCCGACGGGCTCCCCGGGGCTACACTCGACGATCATGGAGACGCTCCGCCTGCTCTTCTTCACCACGCTCTGGACCGCGATCTGGGCGGCACCGCTCCCGAAGCTCTCTCGCCGCGTGGAG
>JBJTQP010000094.1:0-3300 GCA_046075685.1 Planctomycetaceae bacterium
ATCTCGAGCTTGCCCTTCTCGCCGATGAACACCGCGCCCCCCATCGGCCCTTTTTCGAGCACGAAGTTGAGGGGCACGCCGGAGGCGTAGTGCATCTCGACCGCCGCGTTTGGTGCCGCGCCGCGGGGAACGATCCGCACCGGCCCGGTGTCGTCGGCGCCGAGGGCCCACTGCACCTGATCGATGCCGTGCGCCCCCCAGTTGGTCATCTCACCACCCGCGAAGTCACGCCACTGCATCCAGGCCATCCAGATCGGACTGAAGGGGCGGTCTGCCGCCTGGTTGAGCCAGGCGCTCCAATCGAGGCCGGCGGGCACGGCCTCCGCAGCCGGCGGCGGCACCGGCTCGGCGGCGGAGCCATGGTAGTTCACTGCACGCACCTCTCGGAGCGCGCCCAAGCCTCCGGAGCGGACGAACGAACAGGCCAGCCGATTGATCGCCATCGACCGCTGCTGCGTGCCCACCTGGAGCACGCGGCCGTGGCGGCGGACCGCGCTGACGAGCGTGCGGCCTTCCTGCACCGTGAGGGTGAGCGGCTTCTCGGCATAGATGTCCTTGCCCGCCTGGCAGGCGTGAATGCAGGGGAGCACCCGCTGGAAGTCGCCGGTGGCGACGATCACGGCGTCGATGTCCTTGCGGTCGAGCAGCCGGCGGTGATCCTGCACGACGTCAAGCGCGGCGCCGTGCTTCGCGGCATGGTCCTTGGCGTAGGCCTCCGCGCGCGGCAGGTTGCAGTCGGACAGCGCGACGAGCTGGGCGTCATCGGGAAGTTGGTCGAGGAGCAGCCGACCGCGGCCGCCGACGCCGATCGCGCCGATGCGGATGCGCGCGCTGCCCGGGGCGGCGGGGCTGCGCCCCGCTGTCGAGGCGATCGTCATCGTGCCGACCGACGCCAGGAACGTGCGTCGCGCGATCCGCGGCCCTCCAGGGCGCACGTCCTGCACGCGCGCGGGTGGCCGATTCGTCCCAGAATCGGCCCGTTTCGTCCCCGCCGGCGCGGATTCGTCCCTGCCCTTGCCCGATTCGTCACTTTTCATGGAGACCGCCTGTGACGGATAGATAACGGTGTTAACTTACCGGCGTGTCCGACGTCGGCGTCGAAGGGTGCGGCTGGATGGGCGGTGATTCCGCCCCCGGAAGAGAATCATGCCAGAAAACCACAGGGGGTGTCTCATGACTGGATTCATCGGCATTCGAGGGCGCCTGGCGGCGGTGCTGGTCGCCGCCACCATGGCTGGAGACCTTGCCTCCGCACAGACTCCGACATCCTGGACTCGCGGCGCCAGCACGTTCGGCACCTGGCCGGGAATCGGGTCGTGGAACTTGAGCGCGGGGCCGGAACCCACGGATACGACCGAGGTTCTCATGGGTGTGAACACATTCACGGTGGCCGCCCAGTTGCTGACGACGACTGGCGTCGCGAACATGTCGGGCTCCGCCGCTGGAATCGTGTTCACCAACACGACGGCCAAGTACATGCGCGGGCAACCAGGCAACAACACGAATCCCAACAATCATCGGCTTCGAATCGCGAGTTCGGGCATCACGGTCACCTCGACGTCGGGGGCGACTGGCAACGTGCTCCTCGGACTGTTCGTCAACAACTCGTTCGCGCCCGTCACGCCCGTGGGCACGTTCACCTTCGACGTCAACAACGCGCAGACGTTTCGGAATGAGAGTGCGAGCATCCTGCAGTTTGGCCAGGCAAATGCTTCCGGAAACGTCTTCGTTCAGCCCGGTGTTGATTCCACTGCCGGAACCCACGCCCTCACGCTCTCGGGCACGGGCACGGGATTCATCGACTTCTATGGCGTGATCCAGAACCAGCCCGCGGACGCCACGAAGGTACGTTCGCTGGTGGTGAATCGTGCCGATGCGGCTGCCGGTGCGGTACGGCTGTTCGCAAACAATACCTACACCGGCCCCACCACGATCACAGCGGGCACGCTGCTGGTCAACGGCACGACTGCCGGAAGCGGCGGCACTACGGTCACCAGTGGAGGCATCCTCGGCGGCGTCGGCAGTCTCGGCGGTGCGATCACCTTCAACTCAGGCTCGAGGTTTCTGTTCAACGCCTCCACGCCGCTGACGGTTGCGGGATCCGTGTCGTTCACCGATCCGGGCAGCTTCGGGGTCGACGACATCGTCGGGCTCGACTCGAGCGTGAACCTGGGCACGTACACCCTGATGGCCGGCACCGTGAACACGGCGGGCCTGGCCAATCTGGGGGTCGCAAACGCCGCGAGCCTCGGTGCCGGGAAGTGGGCGTACTTCCAGCAGGGCAGCCTGCAGGTCGTGGTGTCTGCGGTGCCGGAGCCTGCCGCCGGGGGGCTCCTCGGTGCGACGGGGCTCGTCGTCATGGCGGCCGTCGGACGGCGGCTGCGTCGTCCCCGCGGGCGGGGCTGAGCGGTCCGGCATGCTGCTGCGGGCGGTCTTCTGGCTGACGGTCGCGTGGAACGCGGGCCCGTTGCTCGGCGGGCCGCCCAACGTGGTCGTCTTGCTCGTCGATGACCTCGGTGTCGGCGACGTCGGCTTCTCCGGCGGCACGGATGTGCCCACGCCGTGCATCGACCGTCTGGCCCGCGAGGGGGCCGTCTGCACCGATGCCTACGTGACGCCGAGTTGCTCGCCGACGCGAGCCGCCCTGTTGACCGGCCGCTACCCGAGCCGGTTCGGGATCGAGGACAACCGGCCGCTCGATGGCCCCACCGCGGCCCTGGACCTCCGGGAGGTGCTGCTGCCGGAGCTGCTCCGAAAGCACGGCTGCCACACGGGCCTGTTCGGCAAGTGGCACCTCGGCCAGGGCGCGTACGGGCCCATGGCCCGCGGCTTCGAGGAGTTCTGCGGCTGGATCGGCGCTTCGGGGAAGTACCTCGACCCGCCATTGCTCAGCGGCACGACCCGCGCGGTGCACGCGGGCTGGGTCGACGACATCCTGGCGGAGCAGGCGGCCGCCTTCATCCGCGAGCATGCCGCCGAACCGTTCTTCCTGCACGTCGGCTTCATGGCGGCCCATCTCAGGCAGGAGGCCGAGGAGGCTGATCTGGCCCGCTTCGCCCACCTCGACGGCAAGCGGCGCATGGCTGCGGCCATCATCAGCCGGCTCGATGCCGCGGTCGGTCGCGTCGTCGATGCCATTCGCGACGCCGGCCTCGACGGCCGCACGCTCGTCTTCTTCCTGAGCGACAACGGAGGCGAGCCGCCGGTCCTCGGCACGTCGAACGGGCCCTACCGCGGCCAGAAGTTCGACGTGCTCGAGGGAGGCATTCGCGTGCCGTTCGCCGTCCGCTGGCCGGGCGT
>JBJTQP010000095.1:0-48554 GCA_046075685.1 Planctomycetaceae bacterium
CCCACGCTGGCGCAGGTTTGTGGTTTCCCAGTAGCCGCAGGCTTGCAGCCTGCGGAATCGGCGTTGATGCTGGTGCAGGTTGCAAACCCGCACCTACGATGGCGGAATCCGCGCCCACGCTGGCGCAGGTTTGCGGTTTCCCAGTAGCCGCAGGCTTGCAGCCTGCGGAATCGGCGCAGATGCTGGTGCAGGTTGCAAACCCGCACCTACGATGGCGGAATCCGCGCCCACGACGAACGGTGCCTCCCGATGAATCCCGTTTCTCTCCGCTGGGTCGGCGACGCCGCCGGCCATCTCGACATCCTCGATCAGACGCTCCTGCCCGGCCGCTCGGCCTGGGTCGCCTGCCGCGACGTGCCCACGGTGATCGAGGCGATCCAGAGCCTCCGCGTGCGTGGCGCACCGGCCATCGGGATCGCGGGCGGCTACGGGCTCGTGGTGGCGGCCGGCGAGGCGGTGCGGGCGGGCATGCCGCCGGCGCAGGCCCGGGCCCATGTGCTGGCCCGCGGCGAGGACGTGGCCACCGCCCGGCCCACGGCCGTGAACCTGCGCTGGGCCGTGGACCGCTGCCTGCGGGCCGTGGCCCCGCTCGATCTCGACGCCGCCGGCCTCGCCGCCGCGCTGCTGGCCGAGGCCCGTGAGATTCACGAGGAAGACCGCCGCCTCTGCGACGCGATCGGCCGCCACGGCGTGGCCGTGCTGCCCGAGGGAGGCGTGCTCACGCACTGCAACACCGGCGCGCTTGCCACCGGTGGAGCCGGCACGGCACTGGGGGTGATCACCGCCGCCTGGGATGCGGGCCGGCGGTTCGAGGTGTTTGCCGACGAGACGCGGCCGCTGTTCCAGGGCGCGAGGCTCACCGCCTGGGAGCTCGTGCAGCGGGGGATCCCCGTCACCGTGCTCTGCGATTCCGCCGCCGGCCACCTGCTCGCCACCGGCCGCGTGGCCTCCTGCATCGTCGGCGCTGACCGGATCACCGCCAACGGCGACACCGCCAACAAGATCGGCACCTACGCGGTCGCGGTGCTGGCGACGGCCCATGGCGTGCCGTTCTTCGTGGCGGCGCCGTCGAGCACGTTCGACCTCACGCTGGCCACGGGTGCCGAGATCCCGATCGAGGAGCGGTCGGCCGCGGAGGTGCTCCGGCCGCTCGGCGCGATGGCCGCTCCCGACGGGGCACGGGCGTTCAATCCCGCGTTCGACGTGACACCCGCCCGCCTGATCCGCGGCATCATCACGGAGCACGGCGTGATCTCGCCGGTCACGCCCGAGCGGATCCGGACGGTGCTCCGCGCATCGGCTGGCGCGTCGGCGTAGGCCGCGTGGTTCACGCGGCGCCGGGCCCCCGGCACCGGAAGACGATCGGAAGGCTTCCCGACCGTCGATCCGCGTCGAGTGATACCGCGGGGTAGACTTGAGCGACCGTCTCGCCGCCCGGCCGCCATGAATCCCCTCCTCGACACCTCCCCCGCCGCGGTCATTCCCGGCGGCGCGACCGGGTCCGCCGGCGGGCCGTTTCCGGGCTACGCGGCTGCCGCAACGGCGTACGACGAGTTTCGCGGTGCCGACGGCGGCCCCCGGCCCCACTGGCGGGGCCTCGTCGAACAACTCGGTGCCTGGCAGCCCTCCGAGCTCGCGGACCGCTGGGAACAGGCTCGGCGGCTGATTCGCGACAACGGCGTCACCTACGCCATGCAGGACGAGCAGTCGGGTGAGCAGCGGCCGTGGGTGCTCGATCCGATCCCGCTGATCATCGCCGGCGACGACTGGGCGCGGCTGGAGGTCGGCATCAACCAGCGGGCCCGCGTGCTCGAGGCGCTGCTCGCCGATCTCTACGGGCCTCAGCACGTGCTTCACGAGGGCCTCGTGCCGCCGGAACTCGTCTTCGGCCACCCGGGATTCCTGCGGTGCTGCCACGGTGTGCCGGTGCCCGGTGGCCGCCGGCTCCACCTCTATGCGGCGGTCGTGGCCCGCAATCACGACGGCCGCTGGGTGGCGCTCGGCGATCGCACCGACGTGCCCCGCGGCCTCGGGTATGCGCTGGAGAATCGCCTGGTGGTCTCGCGGCTGTTTCCGGCCGCCTTCGAGCAGTGCCACGTGGAGCGGCTGGCCCCGTTCTTCATCGGCCTGCGGTCGCTGCTCCGCGGCCTGGCTCCGGGCCGCGACGACCCGCGGATCGCGCTGCAGAGCCCCGGGCCCGCGAGCCCCACGTATTTCGAAGACGCCTACCTCGCCCGCTATCTGGGGTTTCCGCTGGTCGAAGGGGGCGATCTCGCCGTGCGCGACGACCGCCTGGGCCTCAAGACGCTCGGCGGCCTCGTGCCGCAGGACGTGCTCCTCCGCCGCGTGGCCGACCGCCTCTGCGATCCGCTGGAGCTCGACTCGGCCGCGCTCGAGGGCACTCCCGGGTTGGTGCAGGCGGTGCGCCGCGGGCGGGTCGCCGTGGCCAATGCGCTGGGCGCCAGCCTCGTGGAGTCGCCGGGATTCGCCGAGTTTCTGCCGGCGGTCTCGCGGCGGCTGCTCGGCGAGGACCTCGCCCTGGCCGCTCCGCGGTCGTGGTGGTGCGGCATTCCGGCGAATCTCGACCACGTGCTCCAGAGCCTCGACACCTGCGTGATCGAGCCGGCCCGGCCCGGCCGCGGCCCGAAGCGGTTCGTGCCTGCGCTGCTCGACGCCGCCGCCCGGGCACGGCTCGTGGATGAGATCCGCAGCCGGCCGGCCGACTGGGTGGGCCGCGAGCGGGTGGAACGATCGGTGGCGCCCTGCTGGAGCGACGGCGCGATCGCTCCGGCGTCGGTGCTGATGCGCTGCTTCGCCGTGGCGGTGCCCGAGGGCTACCAGACGATGCGGGGCGCCCTCGCCCGGATGGCCACCGGACGCTCCTCGGGCGAGGAACTGCTGCTCTCCAGCCAGGGCTCCAAGGACGTGTGGGTGCTGGCCAGCGGCCCGGTCGCCCCGCTCACGCTCCTCCGGCGGCCGGGGCAGTCGGTACCGCTCCGGCGGAGCGGATACGACCTGCCCAGCCGCGTGGCCGACCATCTCCACTGGCTCGGCCGCCATGCCGAACGGGCCGAGAATGCAGCCCGGCTGCTCAGGACCGTGGCCACCCGCCTCGCGTCGGAGTCGCACGCCGACTGTGCCGCGGCCGCGGCGGCCTTGCTGGGGGCGGTGTCGGCCGATGCACCCCGGGGCCCAGGCCTCCCCGACCTGCACGCCGAGATCCAGCCGCTCGTCCACGATCCGCATCGCGCGGGCAGCGTGCGGTCCGAGATCGACCGCCTCTGGAAGACCGCGTCGGTGGTCCGCGACCGGATCTCGATCGACTCCTGGAAGGTGCTCGCCCGCGTCCGCCGCGACTCGTTCGGCGGCCGCGGCTTGCAGCGGTCGCGGGGAGGCCCCGTGGCCGACGTCCTGCCCCATCTCGACGCCCTGATCTTCGACCTGTCCGCCTTCGCGGGCCTCGGCACCGAAAACATGACCCGCGGCCCCGGCTGGAGGTTTCTCGACATGGGCCGCCGCATCGAGCGGGCCTCGTTCGCGATCACCCTCCTGGCCACGGGGCTCGCCGCCCTGCGTCCGCAGGCGTTCGGCGACGGCCAGCGGGCCGACGCCGTCCGGCTCGAGGAGATGCTCCTGGAGATCGCCGACAGTTCCATGACCTACCGCAACCGCTACCCCGGCGTGATGGAGGCGGCCCCGCTAGTGGACCTGCTCGTGATCGACGAGACGAATCCCCGCAGCGTGGCCTTCCAGTTCGCGGCCCTCGCCGATCACGTCGCCGCGCTGCCCCGCGACGACGCCTCGCCGGTGCCCTCGGGCGAGCAGCGGGCCGTGATGGCGGCCGTGAGCCGGCTGCGGCTCGCCGACGTCGAGCGGCTCGCCGCCGTCGACGACCACGGCGGCCGCCGCGACCTGGCGACCCTTCTCGGCGGGCTGGAGACGCTCGTCCGCGAGTTCGCGGAAGCCGTCAGCCACCGCTACCTCGTCCACTCCACGCCGCGGCGGCAGCTCGGCGACCCGGCCTCCGGAGCCTGACCGCATGCTTCCCCAGGTGGTGATCGTCGGCCGGCCCAACGTGGGCAAGTCGACCCTGTTCAACTGGATCGTGGAAAAGCGGATCGCGATCGAGGATCCGACCGCCGGCGTCACCCGCGACCGGCTCGTGCAGCGGATCGCGCTCGACGGCCGCGTGCTCGAACTGGTCGACACGGGCGGGATGGGCTTCGACGATCCCGACGGGCTGACCGCGGAGATCGACCGGCAGATCGAATCGGGCCTGGCGCACGCCGCGGTCGTGCTGTTCGTGGTGGATGTCCGCACAGGCGTGGTGCCGGCCGACCTCGACGTCGCCCGCCGCATCCGCCGGATCGGCTGCCCGGTGATCCTGGTGGTCAACAAGGCCGACGCCCCCGCCTTCGATCCCCAGGCCCACGAGTTTGCCGCCCTCGGCTTCGGGCCGCCGCTGGTGGTCAGCGCGAAGCAGCACCGCAACCGCGGGCCGCTGATCGACGCGATCCTGGCACGGCTGCCGCCCCCCTCCGCCGACGATCCCGATTCGGCCGAACTGCCCGAGATGAAGCTCGCGATGGTGGGCCGCCGCAACGTGGGCAAGAGCACGTTCGTCAACGCGCTGGCCCGCGAGGAGCGGGTGATCACCAGCCCCGTGGCCGGCACCACCCGCGACAGCGTCGACGTCCGCTTCGAGGTGGATGGCCGGGCCTTCCTGGCGATCGACACGCCGGGCCTGCGGCGGGCTCGAAGCCGCACGAGCGACATCGACTTCTACTCCACCCACCGCGCCCAGCGGAGCATCCGGCGGGCCGACGTGGTGCTGCTGTTCTTCGACGCCACGGAGCCGATCGGCAAGGTCGACAAGCAACTCGCCGAGACGATCACCGAGGAGGCCAAGCCGGTGGTCTTCGTGGTCAACAAGTGGGATCTCTACGCCGCCGACGTCAAGAAGCGGGAGTGGACGCAGTATCTCCGCGACACCTTCCGCACGATGCCGTGGGCCCCGGTGACGTTCGTGACGGCCACCGAGAGCCGCAACGTCAAGGCCACGATCGACACCGCCCAGCGGCTCTACCGGCAGAGCCACGAGCGGACGGCGACGGCCCGGCTCAACACCGTGCTCCGCCAGGCCGTGGAGGCCAACCAGCCGCCGGCCGATTCCCGCGGCCGGCCGGTGCGGCTCTACTTCGCCACCCAGGTGGAGGTGGCGCCGCCCACGATCGTGATCTCGTCCAGCGCCCCGCGGAGCGTGTCGGATCCCTACCGGCGCTACCTGCTCAACGCCTTCCGCAAGGAACTGCCGTTTCACGAGGTGCCGATCCGGCTCTACGTCCGCGGCAAGACGGCCGACGACGGCTCGTCATGACCGGTGCGCCGGTGCGATCGCCTGGGGGCCGCTCGATCGCGGGCGCGTCTGCTCTCGCAGACATTCGATCGCCGCCACCTGAGCGGCGGTGAAGGGCACGGCGCCGGCGAGCAGTTTCGGATCGCGGCGGTCTTCGGGCACGAGCCGATCCACGATCGCCTCGATCAGCCCGGGGATGCCCGCGGCCGTGACGGCCGAGGTGACGATCGCGGCCGGCGGCACCGCCGGCGTTGCGAGATCGCTCTTCGAGATCACGAGCAGCTCTCCGGGAGCGGCCGGCGGCGGCCGGTCGTCGGCCGGCACGACCCGCACCACGAGGTCGGCGGCGCCGCACGCGGCCGCGGCCCGCTCGATGCCCGCCCGCTCGGTGGCGGACACCTGCGCGCCTGGTTCCCGCGTGCCGGCCGCGTCCACCACCTCCACGCCCCAGCCGCCGAGCACCGCCGGCGTCACGAGCACGTCGCGGGTGGTTCCCGGTTCGGCGGAGACGATGCTTCGGCAGTGGCCGAGGATCGCGTTCACGAGGCTGCTCTTGCCGGCGTTGACGCGGCCGGTGAACACCACCCGCCACGGCCGCACGAGCCGCAGGCCGATCCGCGCGGCCGCCAGCAGCCGCGCGGCGAGGGTTTCCGCCGTCGCGTGCTCGCCGCGGCTGATGTGCGCCGCCAGATCGGCGAGTGCGGCGTCGAGCATGCCCGTCGCCTGCCGGGTGAGGATCATCGCCGACCGTGGTGCCCACGCCTCCGGCAACGCGGCAAGCGCCTCCCGGGCGGCCGGTCCGCCGGCGAGCCATTCCTCCGCACGGCCGCTGCCGGCTCCCGCCGACTCGAGGCTTGCGAGGATCGCCTCCGGGGCCGCGGTCCCGCCGTGACCGTGGATCTCCACCCGGTCCACGGCGTGTCGCGCCACCACGACATCTTCCCCGCTTGGCAGCCAGCTGCCGAAGGCGATCGCGCCATCGGGCCGTGCTGCCAGCGGCGGCCCTCCGCGGGGTCTGAAGAGCCCGTCCACGACCGCGATCGTGCCTTCGCCCCGCACCCCGACCACCGCCAGCGCCCCGCGGCCCGGGGGCGTGAGCAGCGACGCCCTGACGCCAGCCGGTGGCTGGACGCCGGCCTGCCCGCTGCGAGAAGGCGACGTCATGCAACCGACCCGTGAGGCGAGGTGTGTTCGCTCATGGTTCGGTCTTGGCAACCAGGGGGAAGGCTTCAGGAGTGCGAATGGACTGAACCATCAGATCAATATCAAGCAGCGGCCAGTACAGATGGTCGGCGGTCTGCCGCTCAACGACCGAGATCTTCTCGATACTGGCTTCACGGAACCAGGGAAATTTCTCGAATGGCAGGAACAGCTCCTCGTCACCAACCAATACCCACAGGCCGTGCCGCGACACGTTCGTGACTTCAACCGGGAACTGCTTGTTCCAGGCATTGATGATCTCCTGCAGATGGTCTTCAACCAGTTGCTGTGCCTCGCCGATGACGTGCTTCGCCAAGCCCGTCTGGGCGGCTAGTTCCACTTCAGGATCCAGCCAGAACTTTGCCTCTCCGTCTGGGTGAGCCACATGAACGTGCATCCTCGTTTCTTCTCGGGAGAAGAAAAAGAACCGGAACGGTCCTTCCCGGAAGACTGTTGGTGTCATGCAAGCGTTTCGTCGTACCGACAGATCGAATTCTAGTCCAGTCTCATAGGCCGGTCGATTCCGTCCACCGAAGCCGTCCAAAGACCAAATCCATTGCTTTTTCAGCGACGATCGTTGGCGATGCGTTGGTTCCCCGAATCCCCATGAATGCCACCCTGCGCGAGCCATGCCCAGGCAGACGTGGTCCACAGGCTTCCGGTCGCCTGATCGGCGGCTGGTGTGGGCGTCACCGTCGGCACGATCCCACCGCGGTGGCGTGCCGCCACAGCCCCGGTCTGCCGCCGCGCGCACGGCGTGGGGTATCGTTGGAGGCACGGGCGTCCGTGCCCGTCCGAGCGGCCTGCGGCCCCCAGCATGTCCAGCATCTTCTCCCGGATCGTCGCGGTCGGAATCGTGGCCGCAGGCTTCACGCTGACCGGCGATCTCAGTCGGCTCGTCCGGCGGGGACTCGAGGTGCTCAATGCCCGCGACGTGCCTGCCGCCCGAGACACCCACGACGCGGCAGCCGAACCGGCTGCGGATGTCGTCGCGTCCGAACCGGTGGACCTCGTGGAAAAGACAGTCGTCGACGCAGTCAGCCCGGGCGTCGCCAAGGGATCCCGTGCTGCGGTCGCCCGGGAGGCCGACTTCCACCCGCCCGCCAAGGGACTCGACCGGATCGACCTCGCGACCGTGCCGGCGGGTGACCGCGTCGTCGTGTGGCTCGCCGTGCCGCGCCGGTCGGGTGGCCGCGCCTACCGCTGCCTCGCATGCGACGTCATCGATGCCGCCACGGGCGAGGCGTTGCTGTACGAGGTTGCCGCCGTGGGGCCCGACGGCACTCCGCAGGCTGCGACGGTGCCACCGCGGCGGGTGAGGCTCAAGGGCGCGGGCTCCGCCGGTGAACTCGTGGCCGGCGGCATGCTCGACCTGCAGCGTCGCGGCATCACCGACGACGGTGTGGGCCACGAGCAGATCGGCCCGATCGCGGCCCTCGACCTGGCCAGGTAGCCGCGACGGCCGCGTGCCGTGGGCTCGAGACTCCGCCGAGCCGCGGGCTGGAGCCCGCCGCCCGCTCACATATCCGGCTCGCCCTCGGCTTCCTCGCGCTCCTTCGACCAGCCGACCCGCTTCTTCGAGAGGCCGATCTTCCGCTCGTCGGTGTCGACGCGGAGCACCTTCACCTCGACCGGATCGCCGACCTTCACCACATCCTCGGCGTTCTCGATCTTGTCGTCGGAAAGCTCCGAGATGTGGAGCAGGCCCTCGAGGCCGTCCTCCAGACCGACGAACACGCCGAAGTTGGTGATCTTCGTCACCGTGCCCTTGACCACGTCGCCGGCCTTGTACCGCTTCGGGATGTCGGTGGTCCACGGGTCGTCCGCCATCTGCTTGAGGCCGAGGGCGATCCGCCGCCGCTGCTGGTCGACGGACAGCACCTTGCACTCCACCTCGTTGCCCTTGTCGAGCATCTCGCTGGGGTGGGTGACCTTGCGGGTCCACGACATGTCGGTCACGTGCAGCAGGCCGTCGATGCCGTCGTTGATCTCGATGAAGGCCCCGTAGTTGGTGAGGTTTCGAACCACGCCCTTGACGATCGCGCCGGGCGGGTAGTCGGCGGCTACCTTCTCCCAGGGATTCTGCTGGGTCTGCTTCATGCCCAGCGAGATCTCCTGCTTCTCCTTGTTGATGGCCAGCACCACCACTTCCACCTCGTCGCCCGGCTTGACGAGCTCCGAGGGATGGCTGACCCGCTTGGTCCAGCTCATCTCGCTGATGTGCACGAGCCCCTCGACCCCTTCTTCGAGCTTCACGAAGGCACCGTAGCTCATCACGTTGACGACCGTGCCGTTGCAGACCGTGCCCACCGGATACTTGTCGGCCACCTTGGCCCACGGGCTGGCCGTCCGCTGCTTCATGCCGAGCGCGATCTTCTCCCGCTCGCGGTCGATGTGCAGCACCTGCACCTCGATCTCCTGGTCGATCTGCACCATCTCGCTCGGATGGCCGATCCGCGCCCAGCTCATGTCGGTGATGTGGAGCAGGCCGTCGATGCCGCCGAGATCCACGAACGCGCCGAAGTCGGCGATGTTCTTGACCACGCCGCGGCGGATCTGGCCCACCTCCAGCGTCTCCATGAGCTGCTTCTTCCGCTCGGCCCGCTCCTGCTCGATGAGGGCCCGGCGGGAGACCACGATGTTGCGACGGGCCTCGTCGATCTTGAGCACGAGGCACTGGATGCAGCGGCCGCAGTAGTCGCCGATGTCGGCGGGGCGGCGGATGTCGACCTGGCTGGCCGGCAGGAAGACGTTGACGCCCGAGATGTCGACCAGCAGGCCGCCCTTGATCTTCCGGGTGACGAAGCCGGTGACCACGTCGTTCTCGTGGACGCTCTCCATCACGCGGAGCCAGTCCTCGATCCGCCGGGCCTTCCGCTTGGAGAGCGTGATCAGGCCGCGCTGCTCCTCGAGCGAGCCGTCCTCGAACTCCTCGAGCAGCACCTTCACCGTGTCGCCGACCTGCGGCGGGGGCTCGGTCTCATCCCACTCGTTCCGCGGGATGTGGCCCTCGCTCTTGTAGCCCACGTCGACGAGCACGAACTCGTCGTCCACCCGCAGAATCTTCCCCTCGAGCACGGCGTTGACGGCCAGGGTGGCGGTGCCCACGGAGTATTCGCCGTCCGGGGCGCCTGCCATGGCGAGTTCGAGTTCCTGATCGAGCTCGTCGCCGATCTCCAGTTCGCGGATGAGGTTGCGGTTGACCATGCGTGGGGGGTTTCGGAAAACGGGGTTGGAGGATGGGGGCAGCGGGCCACGAAAATCGAGCCTTGCAGCATAGCAGCGGTGGCGGGGCCGAACAATCGAGCACGTTTGCCCCGCCGCCGCAGGTTTCCCCACCGGGACGAGCCCCCGACCCGTTGCATCGGCGGGGGTGTCCGGCCGATGCACAACCAGGCGGGGGTGACGAGTGCATCGGGGTGCAGCACAGGCGATGGTGGGAGGCGGAGTCGTGGCAGACGCATGGGGAGCCGCCGGTTCATCGCCTGCCGGGCCGCGGATGGCGCTGCGTCGGCTGGGGGGAGCGGCCCGGGGCGGATGCCCGCCGCGTCGCGGCTGGCCGCTCGTGTGCCGCTGCGTGGTCGCCATGCTGGTCGCCATGCTGGTCGCCGCGTGCCTGCCGCAGGGACGAGCGCAGTTTCTCGAGCCCGAGACCGGGGGCGATGCTGCGATCACGCTCGGAGACGTCCGGACGCAGAAGTTTCGCGTGGGCGTCGTCATCACCGCCGAGGGCGGCCCCTGCCGCGGCATCTATGCCACGCTGCCGGTGCCGAACGACTGGCCGGAGCAGAAGGTTCGCGTGGTGAACGAGGAGACCACGCCCCTGGTCAAGTCGCTCCGCTACCGGGTGCTCCCCGGCGACGTGAAGCAGATGGTGGTCGAGGTTCCCGACCTGCCGGCGGGCCGCCAGGCGAAGGCGATCGTGACCCTCGAACTGGAGCGGGCGGCCATCCTGCCGCCCCGCGACACCGCGGCGCTCGAGCCGCCGGCCAAGCCCGATCGCGGACTCAAGGCCCATCTCGGTCCCAGCCCCTACGTGGAAACCCGCGATCCGAAGATCGTCCGCTTCGCAAAGGAGACGGGCGAGGGGCTCGAAGGCTGGCGGAAGGTGGAGGCGCTCTACGACGCCGTCCGCGCCACGGTGGAGTACCGCAACGGTGAGCTCAAGGGCGCCCGCCGCGCACTCGCCGACGGGTGGGGCGACTGCGAGGAACTCACCTGCCTGTTCATCGCCGTGTGCCGCGCCGAGGGCATCCCCGCCCGCACCGTGTGGGTGGAGGGCCACTGCTACCCCGAGTTCTACCTCGTCGACTCCCGGGGAACCGGGCACTGGTATCCCTGCCAGGCGGCCGGGACGCGGGCGTTCGGCGGCATGCCCGACCAACTGCCGATCCTCCAGAAGGGCGATGCCTTCCGCGATCCCGACCGGCCGGGCAAGCAGCTCCGCTACGTCTCGGAGTTCATCAAGGGCTCCGCCGTGGACGGGAGCGGCACGCCGCAGGTCACGTGGATCCGCGAGGGGGCCTGAGCACGCCGGCCCGGCAGACCCCCGTCAGACACCCAGCAGATCGTGCGGCACGTCGGCCGCCGCACGACGCGGGGCCTACTCCGCGGCTGCGAACGTGGCCTCTTCACCGATCGGACGGCCGAACTGGTCTCGCTGCACCGGCGTGAACCACCGCGGCACGATCGGGAGGCCGGCCTCCTTCCAGGCCGCTTCGAGCCGGTCGCCGGCGAGCTTCACGATCTTCTCCCGGCCGCGGCCCGCGAGCGTCGCCCGATCGGCCCACGGGGTGACCGGGCCGTCGAAGCCCGCAGCCTTCGCGGCGACGAGCGGCGCCGCCATGCTGATCACGCCCGTCTCGCCGGGCATCAACCGCTGCGTCGCCGTCAACTCGCCCGCAGCACCCTCGCGGGGAGCGTCGGAGAGCCTGACTTCCACGAGCTTGCCCGCGGGCACCCTCGCGATCAGGTCGAGCGGCTCGCCGGTGACGTGAAACGCCCAGGCGTCGGCCACCGCACCGACCCGCTTGTGGGCCACCGTCACCAGGCCGAGCAGGCCCTCGAACGTGTGCACGAACTGGTGCGCCTTGTCGGCGCGGGCCTCGGCCTCGGGGCGGATCGCCAGGCCGAGCATGATGCCATGGCCGTCGAGCATGTCGCCGATGTCGTGCAGCCGCGAGAGGTGCAGGTCGAAGAACTCCTTGAACGAGTGCTCGTCGGACGCCGGCGCGATGCTGGCGACGGCCCGCGTGACCTCGGCGGCCGCGGCGAGTTCCAGCCGCTTCGGCAACGCGGCCAGGTGGGACTTGAAGGTTGCATCGTCGGCATCGAGCTGCACGGGCAGGTGGATGCAGCCGCTCTTGAGCCGCGCGCTCACCATCAGCCGGCGGGCGTGGGGAACCCCGTAGACCTCCGCCTGCTGTTGGAAATCGAGGATGTCGATGTCCATGGCGTCGAAGCCGAACGAGAGTGCCAGCTCGATGAGCTCGCTGGGACGTCCGGAGAGGGGCAGGCCGATCGTGCTGAGGTTGCGGAACATGCGGACAATCTCTCCCCAGAGGGGCTCCAGATTGGAATGTGGTGGGCGACGGAGTATGACTGACGGGATCCGCATTTGGAAGCGCCCCGGCTGATGTCCATCCTCGAAGCGATCGTGCTCGGTGTCGTGCAGGGACTCACGGAGTTTCTGCCGGTTTCGAGCACCGCCCATCTCCGGGTCGTGCCCGCCCTGCTGGGCTGGGACGACCCCGGGGCCGCCTATTCCGCCGTCATCCAGACGGGCACGCTGGCGGCCGTCTGCCTGGCCCTGCGGCAGGACATCGCGGCCCTGCTCCGCGGCACGCTGTCGGCCCTCGCCGCCGGGCGTCCCTTCGCCACGGCGGAGGCCAGGCTGGCGTGGCTGATCGTCGCCGGCACGGTGCCGATCGTGGCGGCCGGCTTCGCGTTCAAGGAGGTGATTCGCGGCGAGCTTCGGCGGCTCGACGTGGTTGTGGCCGCCCTGCTCGCGGCCACCGCGCTGATGGCCTTCGCGGAGGTCGTGTGCCTGGTGCGGGCCCGCCGGCGTGGCGCGGGCGGACGAGACGGCCTCGAGTCGATCACCGTCGGCGACGGACTCGTGATGGGGCTCGCGCAGACGCTCGCCCTGGTGCCGGGCACCTCGCGGAGCGGCGTGACGATCGCGGCCGGGATGCTCGCGGGCCTCGACCGCCGCACCGCCGCGAGGTTTTCCTTCCTGCTCTCGCTGCCGGCGATCGCCGCCGCGGCGCTGCTGGAAGCCTGGCAGCAGCGGGCCGACATCCTGGGCAGCGGACCCCAGGCGCTGGCGCTCCTCGTGGGCACCGTCACCGCCGCCGTGGTGGGCTACGCGGCGGTTCGCTGGCTGTTGGGGATGCTCACGGGCCACACGCTGTGGCCGTTCATCGTCTACCGGTTCGGCCTCGCCGCACTGCTCGCGTGGTCGCTTGTGTCGGGCTGGGTGGCCGCTCCCGCCGTCTGACCGTCGGGAAGGATTCGCTCGATGCCCAACGTGGCCCGCTCTCGCCCCGCCTCGTCCCCGGCCGTGCCGGAAAACGTCGTCGAGTTGCCACCCGTGCCGGCTGCTCGCGGCCGCTGGCTCGACTGGGTCGCGGTGGCCGTGTCGGCCGGGAGCCTCGCGGGCTTGGCCGGAGGGTGGCACTGGCTCTGCGATCTCACCACGCACTTCCGCTGGTACTGGCTGCTGCTCTCGCTGGCCGGGCTCACGGCCTGCCTGCGCTGGCGGCGGGCCGTCGCCGTCGCGCTGTTTGCGATCGCGGCAGCCTTCAACGCCCGTGATCTCCTGCCCTACTGGCTCCCCTCGTCGCAGGCACCAACGACCGTGGGTGCCGACGCCGGGGGAGACCGCCGGCTGTTCGTGATTTCGGCGAACGTGCACCGGGTGAATCGCGCCACGGACCGGGCCACGGCGTACCTTCGCGACCGCAGCCCCGACGTGGCGGTGGTGCTGGAGGTGGACGACGCGTGGGCGGCCGCGCTGGAGGGTCTGGCCGACGTGTTTCCGCATCGCGTCATCAGGCCGCGGCCCGACAACTTCGGGATCGCCGTGCTCTCGCGTCGGCCGCTGGCCGACGTCGAGGAGCGGGCATTCTGCGAGACGGGCTATCCGAGCATCCTGGCCACGATCCGCCACCCCGCCGGCGACGTGCGGCTCATCGCCACGCATCCGTTTCCACCGTTCAACGCGGCGTGCACCGCCCGCCTCGTCCGCCATCTCGACGGCGTGGCGGAGGCGGTGCGGGCGTCGCCGCTGCCCTGCATCGTGGCGGGCGACCTCAACGCCACGCCGTGGTCGCGGCCGTTTCGGCGGCTGACGGCGACGGGCCTGGTGGACTCGGCGCTGGCGCAGGGCGTGCAGCCGACGTGGCATGCGGGCCTGCCGGCGCCCCGGATTCCGATCGACCACATTCTCGTTCCGGCCGACGCGGTCGTGCTCCGCCGCGACGTGGGCCCCGCCATCGGCTCCGATCACCTGCCGGTCGAGGCCGAGATCGTCGTGCGGTGATCAGCGGGCGGGCTCGAGGGACGCGAGGTCCATCCCCAGTCGCTTGAGCTTCTTGTAGAGCGTGGTGCGGTTGATGCCCAGCGAGCGGGCCGCCACGTCCCGCCGCCAGCCGGCCTCCTCGAGGGCCGCCACGATCAGCCGCCGCTCGGGCGTTTCGAGGGCCCGCTTGAGCGGCGGCGCATCCGCCGCCGGCGCGGCTGCGGTGGGCCTGCGGATCTCCGTGCTGTCGGCCCCGCCGAGCACCGCGGCCGGCAGGTCGCCCGCCTCCACGATCGAGCCCCGGCCCAGGTAGACGGCCCGTTCCAGGGCGTGCTGCAGTTCGCGCACGTTGCCCGGCCAGTCGTGCGCCACCAGCGCGTCGACGGCGGCCGTGGACACGCCGGAGATGCACCGCCCGGCGCGGGCCGCGGCCATGCCGAGAAAGTGCATGGCGAGCGTCGGGATGTCGGACCGGCGATCCCGCAACGGCGGCATCTCGACGGCCACCACGTTGATGCGCCAGAAGAGATCCTCGCGGAACCTTCCCGCGGCGACGAGGGCTGCGAGATCCTCGTTGGTGGCGAGCACCACGCGGGCGTCGACGGTGCGGGTCGTCGAGCCGCCAACGGGCTCGAACTGCATGTCCTGCAGCACGCGGAGGAGCTTCACCTGCATCGCCGGCGAGGCGGTGGCGATCTCGTCGAGGAAGATGGTGCCGCCCTCGGCCTGCAGGAACTTGCCTTCGCGGTCGCCGGCCGCTCCGGTGAAGGCGCCCGCGACGTGGCCGAAGAGCTCGCTTTCGAGAAGCGACTCGCTGAGACTGCCGCAGGCGACCTCGACGAACCTGCCCGGGCGGCCGCTGCGGCGATGGATCTCGCGGGCCAGGAGCGACTTGCCGGTGCCGCTCTCGCCGGTGATGAGCACCGTGGCGGGCGTGGCGGCCACCCGGTCGACGATGTCGAGCACGCGGGCCAGCGACGGATGGGAGCCGAGGACGGCGGCCGCAGCGGTCGGGGCCGTGGCGCGGCGGCTGCCCGTGGCGATGGCCGCGTCGATGGCGGCGGCGAGATCGGCGTCGGCGACGGGGAGCACGATGTCGGCATCGGCCCATGAGGCGGCCGCTCGCGCTGCGGCGTCGGCCGCACCGGCGGGGTGGACGGCCACCACGCCGACGGCCGGCGAGACACCACGGGCCGAGGCCGCCACGGCAGCGGCGCCGGCGGCGGGCAGGTCTGCATCGACCACGCAGGCGGCGAGCCCGCCCCGGCTGGTGACACGAAGGGCCTCGGCGACGCTTCCCGCAGCCAGGGCATGCCAGCCGGTCTCGCACAGCCAGCGGGCGGTCTCCGACGCGGCCCGGCGGTCGTCGTCGACGACGAGCACGCGGGCGGGACGGGCGGACGACTCCGGGCGGATCGGCATGGTGGTTCCTCGGCGGGCGGCCGCACGGCAGCTCCGCAGAGATTCTTTAGGTCGCGAAATGGCGACGGCACAGTCGCCCCAGGGCGACGCGATTGCCCGATCGTCATCCATGGAGCGTCACGACCCGCATGGCCGTCACAGCCGGACGCTCCCGGCCGTGATGCCATCGCAATGAGCAGGCCGCCGGCCTCAGGGGGCGGGCGGAGGGTCGTCGTGGTTGACGTCGCCGAGGGCCACGGCATCGGCGATCCGGTCGGCCGCCGGACCGAGCAGGATCTCCCGCCCCTCGAACAACGCCTCGGGATCCTGGTCGAGCATCCGGATCCGCCGCTTGCGGAACGAGAAAAACGCGATCACCGCGAGGGCCGCGAGGGCCACGATGATCACCACGGCCGTGAAGCCCCGCTCGGCCAACTGGATCAGGCTCGTGATCCGGTCGCCGAACAGATACGCCAGCCCGAAGAAGCCGCCGATCACCACGCTGGCACACACGAAGTCGGCGAACAGGAACCAGCGATACTTCACCCGCAGGATGCCGGCGGTGAGGTAGAAGGGGCTCCGCAGGCCAACGAGGAAGCGGGCCACGAAAAAGGCCTTCATGCCGTGCTTCTGCAGCAGCGTCTCGATGGTCTGCTCCCGCTCCGTCGTGAGGAAGCCCGACCACCAGGGATGCTCCTTGAGAATCCGGGCCCCGAAGAACCTCCCGATCGCGTACATCAGGCTGTCGCCGAGCAGGGCCCCCAGCATGCAGGCCGGCAGGGCGTAATACCACTTGAGGGCCGCCGCCTTGCTGGCCACGCCCGCCGCCACGATCGGCACCTCCTCCGGGATCGGCAGGCCGATCCCGGTGAGGGTCAGAAACAGGATGATGCCCAGGTAGGAACCCCGCTCGATCCAGTCGAACATGATGGTGGAGGCGGTCCGGGCTGACAGGAGGCTGGCGGAAATGATCGAGAAGTTTACCACGCTGGGCGTCCGCGGAGCGATCGTGGTGCCGCCCCGACCGCGGCCCGGCACCTCACGGCGTGCCGTGCTCCGTCACCCCCCATTCGATCACCACACCGGGCTCGGGTTCGATGCCGACCTCGTGTTCGGCCAGATTGGCGATCACCACCCGCAGGCCGCCGTCGACCGCGGCAAACACGAGGATCGCACCGGCCCCTGCCGCCACCACGGGCTGCAGGCCGGCGGTGCCGAGCACGTAGGCCGCGGTGGCGAGGGCGTCGGCGTCGGCGGCCGAGTCGGCGATCACGGTTGCTGAGATCACGCCGGTGGCCGGCTGGCCCGTCCGCGGATCGAGAAGGTGGCCGAGCCGCCGGCCCCGGTCAACGAAGAACTGGGTGCCGGACCCGCTCGTGCCGAGGGCGCGGTCGGTCAGTGTGATCGTGGCCAGCCGGCGGCCGGGCCTAACGGGATGCCGGATTCCCACCCGCCAGCCCCGCCGCCCATCGGTAGCCGGTCCCTGCACACCGCGGGCGATCACGCTGCTCTGGCCACCGTGCACCAGCACGCTCGTCACTCCACGCATGGCGAGCATCGCGGCGGCGCGGTCGATCGCCCAGCCCTTGCCGATCGCCCCGGGGTTGAGTTCCAGGCCGGGCCGCGAAAACCGCACCCGCCGCTCCGGCTCGTCGAACTCCACGTGCTCCATGCCCGAGGCCGCGCGGGCCGCTGCGAGATCGCCGGCGGCCGGCGTCCTCCCCTGCCGCTCCAGGAATCCCCAGCACCGCACGAGCGCACCGGCGGCCATGTCGAAGCCGCCCCCGGTGAGCCGCCAGAGTTCCCGGGCCCGCATCAGCAGGGGCCACACGTCGGCCGACACGTCGACCCATCCGGCCGCGGCCGTGGCGTTGATCCGCGACAGCTCGCTGCCGGGGCGGTAGATGCTGATGCGATCCTCGATCGCCTCGACGAGGTCGAGCGCCTCGACGGCCACCTCGGTGTCGCCGGGCATTTCACCGGCGTTGAACGCCACCTCGAACCGGCAGGCCATCGCATCGCGGCCGACGACGAGCGTGTGGAGATCGTCGGTCATGGCAGCCGCCGCCTACCGGGGCGCGAGGCCCCGGTCGAACGCGGCCTGATCGCGGCGGAAGAGGGCGAGTTCGGTCTCGAACCGCTCGGGCGAGATCGCGTAGGACGGCCGCTCGTCGGTGTGCGAGTGGCAATGGGCGACGAGCAGCCGATAGAGAAACTTGAACAGCTGGCGGGGGACGCGGAGCGACCGCAGGCCCTCGACGAGCCGCCGCTGGTCGATCGCCGGGTCGAAGAGCTGGGCGAGGGTGGCCGGCGGCGTGCCCACGCTCGCCGCCTTCACGCGGGTGGAGGCGATGTCGTAGAGCGTTTCACCGGTCCACTCCAGCGACGGCACGAGGTTCTGCTTGTCGAGTCGGGCCCGCTGCTGAAAGGCTTCCGTCTCGCGCTCCACGAAGCCGTAGAGCTCCTGCGGCAGCAGCAGCTTGAAGCCGAGCCCCGGCACCTTGAGAAACTTGTTGTCGAGCATCGGCCAGATCACCTGCCGCATTCGCTCCGCCGAGCCGTTGATCAGATCAGGCTCGTCGAGCCGGTCGACGATCACCACCCAGCCCTTCCAGCCGAGCGCCGCGAGCACGCCCTGCAGCTTGGCGACCAGTTCGTAGCGGTCGTCGCTGCGGGGCAGGGCGGGCAGCGGCTGGCCGGCGAGGTCGACCTCGGGCATGGCGATCAGGGCCCGGGCCAGCTGCCCCACGGTCCGATTGCCGCTCCGCATGCTGGCCACGATCCGCCAGGCCCGCCACGTGCTCCGGCCCCAACGCCAGGCCACCGGCACCCACGCCGCCGCGACTACCGCCCACGGCCACCAGCGGCCCAGCCAGGCGACGTCGCCGCGGGCCACTCCCACGGCCGCAGCAGCGACCAGCGCCAGCGTGGCCGTCACGGCCGTCAGCCACGGCCAGTTGCCCAGCCAGGCGCGGTAGCCGACCCTGCGCCGCAGCCTCCGCCAGCGCACCGGAAACGACTCGGCGGTGGACTGGTCGTAGCATGCGGCCAGCAGCGCGAGATCGCGGGCCTGCGGCCGGGTGAGCCGCGGCAGCTTGCCCGACTCGTCCACGAGCCTCGTGACGAGCTGCGTGACCGAGAGCGTCAGGATCGCGTCCATGTGATCCCAGAGCTTCCACTGCCCGAGGGTCTTCTCGACGGCCCGGCCCCGGCCGACACGGCTCACGAACCGGTCGAGGAACGGGTTGAAGTCGTCGTAGAGCACGACGAACGTGCGGGCGTCGGGATGGGCCTCGTTGTGACGCTCGAACTGCCGCACCATCTGCAGCTTGAGCGCCGTCTTGCCCGACCCCTTCTCGCCGAACACGATCGCGGTGCTGGGGTCGGAGGGGTCGCCGTAGACCTTGTCCCAGGCAGGATGGAACGTCGTCTCCAGGCAGGTGCGCTTGAAGACGGTGTCGTTCTGGGCATCCTCCTCGGCGAACGGGTTGCCGGCGATCCCGTGATGCTCGAGAAACTCGTGGACCTTCATCGTGGGGCGGGGCTCCGCGGGGCAGGGGAAACGGTCACTTCGACGCCGGCACCATGCCCTCGATCATCGTGCGGAAGCCGTCGGCGTGCTGCTCCACGGTGGCGGCCGGGCCGTAGAACTTGAGGAAGTAGTTACCGCCCGGGCCCTCCACGATCGCCGCGAGCATCCGGTAGCCGGGCCGGTCGATCGCTGTGCCGCCGGCAAAGGGTCCGCCGGGGGAATCCTTGTAGGTGCCGGCGATGTCGACCAGCGTGACGTCGCGGCCCGCCACCTTGAGCCGCTTGGTTGCGGCCTTGTCCTTCGTGCTGCCGCCGTCCGGCTGCGTGAACTGGCCGTACCAGCGTTCGATGTTGGCCTCGACTGAACCGCCGGCACCCATCACGGTCATGCGGCCGGGTGCGGCCGGGCCGCCGTCGGGGCCGGCGCCGGCCGACGGGATCGCGAACTCCGTCTCCACGATGCCCGACTTGGGCTGCACCCTCCGCCAGCCCTCCGGAGCCTCCAGCGACAGGCTGCCATCGGCGATCGTGAACACCGCATCGCCCGCGGCGACCGCCTGTGCAGCGGCGAGCTGCGGGGGGACGGCGACGGCCGCGAGCACCATGACGACCGCGAGACGAGGAACGATCACAAGCGATGGCATGCGCATGGCAGGCGGTGCTCCGATTGGGCAAACGTGAGATCAGGCGTGGGACGTATCGTACCCTCCCGCCCACCCCGTCCGCGCGACTGGCAGGCAGTGAAAGGGAGTGGCGGGGGGCGGATCGCTCACCGCTGCGGCACGTGATCCGGGAAGACCCGGGCCAGCGGCTGCCAATCGCTCCAGTCGGAACGCCAGACGAGTTCACCGCCCGTGGCCTGCCCGGACAGCAGCCACGCGAGCAACGCCGGCCCGCTCATCGCGGCCGATGCGGTTCCGCCGGGAACGGCGATGCACCAGGAGGCCTCGGCCGCTTCCGCGATCGCAGCGGGCACGTCGCCGGAATCGTCAGTCGCGGGTGCGACGGTCATGGCAGGGTCGACGTCGACGCGTTCGGGCCCGTTCGGCGCCGGTGCACGTGTCGGCGGCAGTACGCGTGTCGGTGCCGGAGAGCCGGATTCCGCCAGCATCAACACCTCCGGGAGCGTGGCCGCCGCACCGGGCTCGAGTGACACGAGCCGCGCCTCGGGCAGCCCGGCTGCAGCGGAGGCACGACCGGCCGTCGGGGTGGCGAGCGGGATGCGGAACCGTTCGCCGCAGGTCGGACAAATCCCCTTTTTGCCGGCCAGATGATCCTTGACCTTCATCCTGTGCCCGCGCGGACAAAACGAGACGATGCCCATGATCCGCCTTTCCGCACGAACCCAGTCCGGGCGATGCCAGCACCACGATCGCCCGGGGGATTGTCGAACACCGGGCCACTGCAGGCAAGGATTCCGGCCACTGCGGACAAAGATTTCGGCCACTGTGGACACGGATTTCGGCCCACTGCGGACACGGATTCCAGGGGTGTTCCCGGGGGCGTTCTTGTGGATGCCCGGCACAGGGCATAGTCTCTGCGAACCTTTCGAGCCGGTAAGTCGATCCGATACGGCCGTTTGGCCCGTCCTTTTGGAGCCCCGCAGGTTCATGGCACGTCGCGAAGCGCCCCGTGAGGAGCAGGATCATCCCGAGGAGCCGCAGGGCCCGATGGAAATCGCGGTCGTCGGCGATCTGACGGACAACGAGGGCGAACTCACGGGCCAACTGCTCAGCGTGATGCCCGGGGCCGAGTGCACGATCTACTTCGACTCGCCCGGCGGCAGCCCCTACTGCGCCATGTCGCTCGTCACGCTGCTTCGCCTCCGCGACATCCGCGGCACCGCGGTGGTCACGGGCGAATGCTCGTCGGCGGCGCTCTGGCCCTTCGCGGCCTGCAGGCGGCGGCTGGTCACGCCCTACAGCGTGTTTCTCTTCCATCCCATGAAGTGGCAGAGCGAGGAGCACATCGGCATCAAGGAAGCCGCGGAGTGGTCACGTCACTTCGCCGACCTGGAGCGGGAGATGGACGTGCTCCTCTGCGACCTGTTCGGCCGGTCGGCCGACCTGATCACCCAGTGGATCCGCACCCATCGCTACGTCACCGGCCGGGAGATGGCCGATGCGGGGCTGGCCGAACTCGTCGGACTCGAGCCCCTGCCGCTGCTCGCCTCCCGCGGGTGATCCTCGCAGCCGCAGACGCGATCGGATGACGGCCTCGCCGCCCCGCGGCCGACGCCATCGGATGCCGCTCAGCCGCGATAGTCGCCGTGGCAGCTGTCGCAGGATTTCTTGAGGTCGCCGGCCGCTGATCGGGCGGCGTCATAGTTCTTCGTGCGGCAGGCCTCGCGGAGCTTCAGCGCCGCATCGCGCATCGTGGCGGAATAGCCGCGGTAGGTGTCGTCGTCGTGGTACTCAAAGGTGGGCTGGTGGATCACGTGGCCGATCATCGCCACGATCTCGGCATCGTGCAGGATGCGATCGAGGGATCGGTCGAAGTCGCCGCGGGATGCGACCCCCGCGGAGATGGTCGTCTCGCCGGCCTCCAGCCGCTTCATCAGCGCCGGCCGCCCCACGACCTGGCTCCAGCGGAAGTCGTCCTCCCGATCCGTCGTGCCCTGGGGTGAGCCTCCCTCGAGCAGCGACTCGAGATCCTCGAGCCGCTTCCGGCTTTCGGCGTAGGACTGGTCGGTGCCCACCTTGCAGTTGAAGCCCGCGCGGCCGAAGAGGTCGCGGGCGGTGGCGGCATCCTTCTTCCAGCGCATGTCGCGGTCGTATCCGGCGATCACGCCGAAGCAGAGGGCGACGGACGTGAACGCCAGCCGGGCCTTCTCGTAGCCGCCGCCCTTGAAGTCGGTGGGCTTGGCGGCCGCGGCGGCGACGTCCGCCTTCCGTGTTTTCACCTCATCGGTGAGCGTCTCCTCCGACACGAGGGTCGACCATGCGAATCCGTCGGCTCCGCTGCGGCCGCCGGGCTGAGGGGCAGCGCCTGGGAGCGGCGCCGGCGTCGTGAATGACGGCCGAGGGCCTTCGAGCTGTGAAAACGCGTCGTCGAAGAACGTGGCGGCGGCCGCCTTGTCGAAGCCGGGGGGCGGGGCGGCTCGCCGCTGCACCCGGCCGGCCGTACGATCCGCCCCCCACGCGGCGGCGGCCAGCGCCAGGGCCACCACCACCGGAGCAATCGCTCCCCGGGTACGGGCCGGGGAGGGCCGGTATGCACGCCGTCCGCGCACGGGCGTCGGTCCTGGGTGGCGGGAGTGGTGGAGAGCCCTACGGAGGGCGACACGGAGCCCTTTATGGAGCCCTTCATGGAGCATATCCGCGGCCGGTGCACGGGGTCGAAGCCGGCCTTGACGAGCCCCCACTTCGCCGTCAGTCTCCCGATCCCCAGTCGCCTTCTGCGGAGTTTTCCATGCTCATGCGTCATGGTCCCATGTGCCCGGTGATCGAGTCCGCCGCCGGCCCCTGGCTGTCCGGACTCCGGAAGGCGGCCGTTCTGCTCGTCTGCATCGGCCTGCCGGGGTCTGGCTGCTCGTCATCGTCGGCGGGATCCGCGGGCACGGAGCCCGCCAAGGCCACTGTCGTCAAGTTTCTCGACGCCATGAAGCGGGGTGACGACACGGCGGCCCGGGGCCTGCTCACGGCCGTCGCCCGTGCCAAGACTGAGGAAATGGGCGTTTCCGTAGCCCCGCCCGTGCCCGATACCGCCACCTACACGGTGCGGGAGGCCGAGATGGTCAGCGAGGCCAAGGATCTCGCGCATGTGGCCACCATCTGGACCGATGTGGACGACACCGGAGCTCCGACCAGCGAAAACATCGTCTGGGCCGTCAGGCTCGACCCGGAGGGCTGGCGGGTCGTGGGCATGGCGATGAAGATTTTCGAGGATATGCCGCCCCTGCTGCTCAACTTCGAGGATCCGGCCGACATGGTGGCGAAGCAGGAACTCGTGGCCGAAGAGCTCACCAAGCGGGCCGCTGCGGCGGCCGGTCAGGCTCCGTCCCGCACGGCCCGTGGACCGGGCGGTCCGGCGGCGAAGTAGGGCCTCGCAGCCTTCCAAATCGGCAAATTCTCGCCAAATACCCCACTTTCTTGACAGGTGGGGGCAGGCTGCTAGGTTTTCAGCCTAGCTTGCCTGACCGGAGCGGCTTTCCCAGCCGTCACAGTCGCGTGGCCTATGGTTTTCAGCCTGGGATGCACGCTGTGCCCGTCCGCGAAGGCAGGAGAGACAAGTCTGCTGCGGTCCGGTGGCCGTCCCGGATCGGTGTTCAGTTCGTGACGGCTTTGCCTGGACGCAGTACGCGTTCCGTTCCTAACTGGAGGTTCTGATGAAGCGGTATCTCGGTTTTGCACTCGCGATGTTCTTCGCGATCGTGGCCATCGCCCTCGTCGGTGGTGACTCGGGCGCGATCGCCGGCCACGGTTGCCATGGCGGCCGGAAGTGCCACGGCGGTGGCCTACTCGCCAAGCTGCACGCCAACAAGTGCCACGGCGGCCTGCTCGCCAAGCACCGGGCGAAGAAGGCTGCCCGCTGCCACGGCGAGGCTGCTCCCGCGGCGTGCGATTCGGGCTGCGGCGCTGCCGATGGCTCGGCGTGCGGCGACTGCGGCGGCGACTGCGGCGGCGGCGACTGCGGTGGTGCCGGTGTGATCTCCGAGGGCGTGCCGACCGAGGCCGCTCCGGTTGCTCCCGCCGCTCCGGCTGCCGAGCCCGCCAAGACCTGATCGGCAGCGGGCTCGATGCCCGCGTCGTTCGGCGTTCGAATGAGACCGGGCCTCCCTCGCGGGAGGCCCGGTTTTTCATTCGTTGGGAACGGGGCCCGCCGGTCGCCGCTGAAGCAGCCTGCCGCGTCGCGGCGGTTGCGGTTGATTCTGGGGAGCCGCCTCCGCGGCCCGCCGTTCCGCCCGACGGCGTGCCACCTCGTCGAGGACGCCGCCGACGAGATCGACGATCGCCTCGGCGGTGTCGGGTTTTGCCCCGGCCTTCTGTGCCGACTCCACCGCAAGCCGCTCGGCCTTCTGACGAGGTGAGTCCGCGACGGGTGCGTTGTTTGCCGGTGGGGTGGTCCCTGGTGCGTTGGCGCCGGGTGCGTTGGCGCCGGGTGGGTCGCCCGCGGAGCGAGGCGGATTCCAGCCCGGCTGCGGGGGGCCGCCGCCGGCGGACGAACGACGATCACCCGAGGGCTCCACGCTGTTCACTGGGCCTGGTTCGCGTGCGGGCGCTGTGTCGCGGTCTGGTTCCGATGACGTCTGCGGCCAATCCACCGGCGCTGGCGGCCGAGGGCCGTTGCGAAGCCTGTCGATGAGATCCACGACGATCTGGCCTGCGGCTTCCTTGATCGAGCCATCGAAGATCACCTTCGGCTCGCCGAGCACGCCGCCCACTCCCAGCGAGACCTGCTTGCCGGCGATCGCCGCCACCAGGGGGCGATCCTGGGGCAGGTCGGCCGGAATGGGCAGCGAGAGCTTCAGGTCGAGCGACCGGTCGTCGAGGCCCACCGACCCTTGTGATCGGACGTCGAGCCGCTGGCCCGGCTTGCGGAGCGGCAGGCCGAACTCCAGGCCGTCGTGCCATACCCGGCGATCCTCGAGACGAAACGTCACGTCCGCCTCGTCCGCGATCCTGACCGACGGCGGCGGTGGGAGGTTGAAGGGCAGGGAGCGAAACATGTTCTCCACGAGCGGCCCTGGACCGAGTTCGACCGCATGCATCTGCAGCATCCCGGCGAGCCGAGCCTCCTCCGGTCGGCCGACCGGAAAGGTCGCGCCGTCGAGTCGCAGCGAGAAGCGGCCGCTTGTCCGTGCCGCGTCGGCGAACACCGGCACGATGTACGCCAGCACCTCGTGGGCCACGGTCTGTTGGAGCTTAGCCTGCTGGAGCAGCTGCACCGGCTCGATCGTCCAGGCGGCATAGCCGTCGGCGGCATTGCCGAGCGCCGCCCGCAGGTCGATCGGGTCGCTGATCCACGGATCGCTCGTCCACGGCCCGCTGATGCGGACCACGGCATCGTCCACGTCGAGTTGCAGCGAGACCGCGGCCCGTTGCGGCCCCGTGGCACGAGGTTTCCTGGCGGGCTCGTCCGGCGGCAGGATGGCATCGAGATTGGACGTATGGTCGCGATCGAATACCAGGTCCGCGGCCAGTCCCTCGATCCGCACCCGGCCCAGGTCGCCTCCGGAAAGGAGGATTCCAGCCAGACCATGCTCCACCTCGACCCGACGGATCGCCAAGGGGCTGGGATCACCCGTGCGGGGCACCACGGCGATGTTTTCGAGCACGATCGGCCCGAGCCATCCGAGACGCACGCCGGCAGGCTTCACATCCGCCGCGAGCTCCGGCACGGCCCGCGCCACGAGTCGTGTGATTCGCTCAGGCGTGCCAAGGATTCGCGGCAGGGCGATCGCTCCCGCGACGGCAGCCACCGCCAGTCCAGAGATCAGCCAGCGGACGACCAGCCAGGTATATCCGCGGCTGCGAGTGGCAGTCGACGAGGCATCGTCTTTCACACGCGACATCAACACAGGCTCCGGAAGGAGGCCGCGGCCCGGCGGGCTGCCGGAGGCGTTGCGGCCGGCGACTCGACCTCGCCTCACGGCGGCGTACCGTGATGGCGGGCGGGTCGCCGATTCTACGCCGCCGGGGCGTGCGGGGGTCGATCCTTCTGCTACAATCCGGCCGAGCCGCGGGCGTAGCTCAGTTGGTAGAGCGCTAGCTTCCCAAGCTGGATGTCGAGGGTTCGAGTCCCTTCGCCCGCTTTTCTTCTTGTGCCGGAACTGACTGCCCGGCTCAGGAACACTCGCCACGCGAAAGCCGAGGGTGCTGAGTTCGGTGGGCGGGAGCCAGGCTCGGCGGGGGTTGGAGGTCCTGATCGAACTCGCCGTACGGGCTCGCGGAGTTCTGGAACTGCCCGACGAGCGTCGTGTACGTGCCCTGATCGATGGGGAGGAGACCACTTGTCTGGGGTGCTGAGCCACGCGATAGGCTTCTCGTGCGGCTCGATCTTGACGGTCGTGGGCGAGATGCCGCCGGAGAGATCGGCGGCTACGAAAGAGCGAGCGACGTCTGCTGAGGGCGATTTGTGCGCTCACTGAATATGCCCGGTATTTGGCGGGGATCCGTCGGTCACTCTTTCGCCACCACCCTGTCCTTCTCGGCCCGGCGCAGCCTCTTGATGGCCGCCTCATGCTTCAGGGCTCCAGACTTCGACCCCTTGGGTTCGCTGGAGGCCAAGCCACGGGGAGCCGGTTGCGCGTGTACCTCGAAGCCTTGCCGGCAGCGTGAGCCTTTAGCCGCTTGGGAAGGTCGTTCGTGATGCCGCAGTACAGGGAGCCATCACGGCAGCGGAGGAGGTAGACGAGCCAGCGGGAGGAAGCAGAGCGGCGGCGTGGGGCCGATCATGGCTGCCGTGGTATGCCGCTGAACAGGGCATGAAGGGCGGCGATCGTCTCGGACGCCATGCCAGCAAGCCGATGTGCCAGCGATTCAACCACCGCGTCATCGACTTTCGGCCCCGCGGCCGCAAACCACGTCGGCGAGTGGTTCGATGGCCTTGCCAACGGCCGTCACTTCAACTTCAGCTCGATGTCGATGACGTTGGGCCCGGGCTTCACCTCGCGCTGCGAGACGGCACCCTCGATTTGCCGCCCACCGATCCTCACCATTTCGCCCCCCTCGCCGTTGAGGACACGAACCGTGTTCGTTCCCACGACGGCTCCCGACTTGCCACCCGGTCGAAGCAGCACGAACCCGCCTTCCGCGTTGGTCATGCCGGTGCCAGGCGGGAGTTTCGTGCCCTCGCCATCCTTCGGCTCGAACTGGACCATGAGGCCCGCTGCGGGCTTGCCATCGATCTTCACGGTTCCAGTGACGTCGGCGGATGTGAAACCCTGGCCGCCACAGCCCGCAATCTGCAGGATTGCCAGGGCGACCATGAGGCGGCGAAAGGCGGCTGTGGGCATGCGGAGGCGATCCTCGGGTGGGTGCGGCACCGATTCACCGCGGCAACGAGAACGACTGGTAATCGGCGCGGTTCATCAGGTAGCCGAGTTCCGTCGCCGTCAGGTTTTCGGAGACGAACGCCACCGATCCGTCGAGGAACGCGAACATCGCACCGCCAGCATGGGAACTGCCGTAGCCCTTGCTTTGGTTCTCCGGCTTGCCTGCCTGCACCCAGTCGTAGTTGATCATGAATCCAGGCCGTGCAAGTGTGCGGCCCGCCCCGTCGTTGCCGTACGATTTGCTGTTGCCCGAACCGGCCCAGGTTGCGGAATAGTTGAACCTGGCGCGTTCGCCCACGGCGATCGTCTTTGCAGATCCGTCGGTCACCTGCTTTCGCTTGATGCCAAGAGGCCCCGTGCCGGCCTTCTTTCCAGCCGGGAGATTGGTGGCGCTGGCATCGTAGACGCCGAAGAAGACGCCGCCCGTGTCGGTGTCATTCTGGGGGGCGTTGTAGTTGCCGCTGGAGTCGACGTCGACCAGGTTTCCGGCACTACCCACGTAGTTCGATGTCGCGACCGGGAAGTAGCCCGCGCCAAACTTGCAGAGTTCATTGAGTGCCGGCGTGTCGTCGGATGGGCAGCGGTAGCCCGAGATCGACGTCTGGAGAAATGCCTTGTCGGCGGCTACGGCCGCCGCTGAGTACAAGGTGTTCAACTTGCGAGCGTCGACTCGCATCTGGTCGTAGAGCGTGCCCTGCTCCATGTAGGGCAGGATGAACGTCGCCCAGCCCCAACTCGGTTCGCCTGCAGCCGTGAAGAACGAGTAGCCGGCTGGAAAAGCCCTTTTCGCCGACTCGAAGTTTATGACCGCCAGCCCGACCTGCTTCAGGTTGTTGGAACATGCGCTCCGGCGAGCGGCCTCTCGGGCGCTCTGGACGGCCGGTAGCAGAAGGCCGATCAGCGTGGCGATGATCGCGATCACGACCAGAAGTTCGACGAGTGTAAAGCCGTGACGGAGCCGCTTGGTCGCAGCCCGAAAACGACCCGTGTCTGTAGTGTGCATGAATCTGACCTTATGCAGAGAGATTCCGATGTGAAGCGACGAACGTAAATGCGTTCCGTGGCACGTGAAATCCGCGATAATCGGCGGACATCAACCTATCCCCCAGATATCTTTAACCTACGATCCAAGGGCTGCGGTGTCAAACCATTTCGGGGGGCGGCCTGCGTCAGCCGTCGAGCATCTCACGAACCCCCGGCAGACTGCCGATACGCCCATGGCGGCGTAGGGGAGGCGGCCGCCCAGAGGCCGGCTCCCTGGGCCTGCGCCTGGCTCTGCACCGCGGCCAGCGACTGATCGGTGGAAGAGGCCGAGGCATAGTTCCAGGCGCTGCCGGTGGCGACCATCTGGCGGCTGACGTCGACGCCATCGACCGCGAGCCTCGCGATCCAGCGGCCGCTGGAATCGCGGCCCTCGTCGACCACCTCGACAGTCTTGCCGAACACCATCGACGCGAGGGCCTCGCGCGACTCCTTGCCGTAATCCTGGCCGATCTCAGGCGCGTCGATGCCCGCCAGCCGCACCCGCTGCTGCTGGTTCGTCTCGTCGAGACACGTGAGCGTGTCGCCATCCTGTACGCCGACGACCCGCCAGAGATGCGGCGCGGCGATGGTCGATGGCGGTGCCGTCAGGCCGCCGCTGCTGACCGGCTGTGCGGAGACGGACCCCGCGACCGGGGCCATCGACGGCGGCCCCGCCACGACCGCCGGAGCCGGGGACGCCGTGGCTGTCCCTGCCAAGGTGGCGGCTGCAACTGCAGGCGGCACGACCGTCACCCAGTCACCGGAGGACGGCGCGGGCGGAGGAGGAGCCGGGGCCACGACCGGAGGTGCCGGCGCGGGAACCGGCGTTGCCGGCGTTGGAGAAGTAGCGGCAGCCCAGGCCTGCTGCGGAGGAGGCTCCGGACTGCCCGCGGGCGGCACGACGGGCGTGCCCGTGAGGGCTCGCGCGTTGTCCGGAAACTGGTAGGCCGTGGGCGGGTATCGAGTCACCGTCGTTGCCGGCACCGCCGGGCTGGCTGGCGGCGCCCCGCTCGTGGCGTAGTTCCAGCCCGATGCTGTCGCCGCGGGGACACTGCGATTGACGCCCCGAGTCGTCGCCGGCATGCCCAGCACCGGCGGACCCGACTGGTAGGTGAACACGTAGGTGGGGGCGACGTACATCGTGACGGGCTTCCCGTCAGGTCCGACGCCGTGATAGGGCACGGCCTGAGGCTGCCAGCCGGGCGGGATCGCGCCCCCCTGAACCACGGCCTGCGGGACGGCGGGCACCTGCCAGAAGGGAACCCCGGATGGCGTGGCCGCGGCCGTGGCCGGCTGGCCGAGGGCCTCTCCGCCGCGGACCCATACGACCGCCACCATGAACACCGAGCGCCAGGCGCGGGCACGTGGTCGGCGATCGGATTCGGTCGGCGGCACGGACGCGATCCAGTGGGCGACGTGAACGCGGGCTTGTAGCACGGCTCCTGAGTCTCTGCGATCGGTATTTCGCCGGCGGGCCATCAGCCCGACCCTCGATCGCCCCAGCCGTCTTGTCGAATGCGTGGAGCCTGGATGAACTGGAGAACATGAGCAACCTGCTGCGGGTGTTTTGCATCGCTGGCGTGCTGTGTGCCGCATCGTCATCGGCCTGCCCTGGGCAGGAGCCGGATCGGACGTCCATCGATGATCGGGCGGCACTCGCCCGCCGGGCCGGCTTGCGGGTGGTGGAGTCGAGCCGCCTCGTGCTGGCCACCGACAGGCCCGTCCGCGCCGGAGACGGCATCGAGGATTTGCCTGCGATCTTCGACCAGGCTGTCGAGACGTGGTGCGAGCACTACGGAGTGAGCGGCACCGCGATCCCTGGGTGGCGGGCCTTCGGCTGCATCGTCGGCGACCGTGAGCGATTTCGGGCCGCAGGATTGCTGCCGGCGTCGATTCCGGACTTCGCGAACGGGTTTTGCGCCGCGGACGTGTTCTGGCTTCAGGATCAGTCGAACCCCGCCTACCGCCGGCACCTGCTGCTCCACGAGGGTGTGCATGCCTTCACGCTCACCGTGCGGGGCATCGCCGCGCCGGTGTGGTATCACGAAGGCATCGCCGAATATCTCGCCACGCATCGGCTCGAGGCGGGGCCCCGCGGGCCCGCGTTCGTGGCGGCATCGCTTCCCGCACGCGCCTCCGACGTGGAGCAACTGGGCCGCATCGAGGAACTCCGCGACCTGCGGCGCAGCGGCCGCGTGCCTTCCCTGCAGCAGGTGCTGGAGACCCCGCCGGGAAACCATCGGGCCCTCGCCGACTATGCGGCCAGCTGGGCGGCCGTGGCCTTGCTCGCCCGTCACCCGGCCTATGCGGAGGCGTTCGCCGCGGTCGAGCGCGGCCCTCTCGACGGCACGTTCAACCAGCGGCTCGCGTCGATGCCGGGGTTTGATGCCGAGCGTGCCGCCCGCGACTTCGACGCCTTCACGGACGACCTCGACTATGGCTACGACATGACGCGGTCGGCGATCGACTGGACTGCCGGGGGACCGCTCGACGGGCCCACGGAGGTTCGCGTGGCGGCCGGCCGAGGATGGCAGAACACGCGCGTTGCCCTGGCCAAGGCAGACCGCTGCGACCTGCGGGCGCGGGGCCGCTGCACGCTCGGCAGGCTCGGGGACGTCGTGATCGAGACGGAGCCAGACGGCATTTCACTCGACTGGTATCGGGGGCGGCCGCTCGGTCGGCTGCTGGCGGCTCAGTGGGTCGACGTGCCGGCCGAAGGCGGCCGGCCGCGTTTCGTGGTGCTCGGTGCGGGAGCCGATGCGGCGCTCGAGGCAGTGACGGACGGGCCGCTGTACCTGAAGATCAACGAGTCGCCGGGCGATCTTGCCGACGACGCGGGCGAGTTTGCCGTGGAGATCATTCCCGCCCGCGGGAGCCCAAGGCCCTGATCCGCCGGCGACAAGCCTGCGGATGAGGGAGACGGCTTCCTCACCGCGACCGCTCAGGCGTGGACGGCGAACTCGCCGGCGGCGGTGCTCGGCAGGTTGGTCTGGCCCATCAGCCAGAGGTCGACCGACCGGGCGCACTCGCGGCCCTCGTGGATCGCCCACACCACCAGCGACTGCCCGCGGCGCATGTCGCCGGCGGCGAACACGCCTTCCTTGCTCGTCATGAAATCAACGCCCGCCTTCACGTTGCCGCGGGGATCGAGCTCGAGGCCGAGATCGGCGATCGGGCCGTGCTTTTCCGGGCCCACGAAGCCCATCGCCAGCAGCACCAACTGGCAGGGCCACTCCTCCTCGGTGCCGGGCAGCTCCTTGAACTTCTGCTGGCCCGTGGCCGGATCCTGATACCACTCGATCCGCACCGTCTTCAGGCCGCGGAGGGTGCCCGCCGCGTCGCCCAGAAACTCCTTCGTGAGAATGCTGAACTCGCGACGGCAGCCCTCCTCGTGCGAGGAACTCGTCCGCATCATCACCGGCCATGCCGGCCAGGGCGTGGTGGCGGGCCGCTCGTGCCGCCGCGGATACTTGCCGAGTTCGGGCGGCTGGGGCAGCAGTTCGAACTGCGTCAGGCTCCGGCAGCCCTGGCGGTTGCTCGTGCCGTCGCAGTCGCTGCCGGTGTCGCCGCCGCCGATAACGATCACGTCCTTGCCGGCGGCCACGATCTGGGCCGGCACGTCGTCGCCGGCATTCCGCTTGTTCTGCTGCGGGAGGAACTCCATGGCGTAGTGCACGCCTGACAGCTCGCGGCCGGGAATCGGCAGGTCACGGCCGAGCGCGGCCCCGCCGGTGAGCACGAGGGCGTCGTACTCCGCGGTGAGCTGCTGCGTGCCGACGTCGGTGCCAACGTTCACGCCGCAGCGGAACTCGACCCCCTCCTCCCGCATCTGCTCGACCCGCCGCCAGACCTTCCGCTTCTCGAGCTTGAAGTCCGGGATGCCGTACATCAGCAGGCCACCGGGCCGATCGGCCCGCTCGAAGAGCGTGACCAGATGCCCGGCGCGGTTAAGCTGCTGGGCGCAGGCCAGGCCCGCGGGGCCGCTGCCCACCACCGCCACCCGCTTGCCGGTGCGAACGAGCGGCGGCTCGGGCACGACCCAGCCCTCGTCCCAGGCCCGGTCGGCGATCGTCATCTCGATCTGCTTGATCGCCACCGGGTCCTCGTTGATCCCGAGCACGCAGGCCGTCTCGCACGGAGCGGGGCAGACCCGGCCGGTGAACTCCGGGAAGTTGTTGGTGGCGTGGAGCCGCTGGCTCGCCTCGTGCCACTGCTGGCGATACACGAGGTCGTTGAAGTCGGGAATGATGTTCCCCAGCGGGCAGCCGGTGTGGCAGAAGGGCACGCCGCAGTCCATGCAGCGGGCGCCCTGCGTCTTGACCTCGTCGGGGGAGAGGATCGTGAGGAACTCGTCGTAGTGCTTGAGGCGGTCGGCCACGGGCGCGTAGCCCGACACCTTTCGCTCGTGCTTCATGAATCCGCGTGGATCACCCATAGACCTTCACTCCTTAAAAAGGTGCCAGCCACCAAATTTGGGCAATCTGGGGCGCCACCACTTACCTATTTCAACCAAATTTGGTGGCTGGCACCTTTTTGGCGTCGTCCTGATCCTGTGCCGCGAGCTTCCGCAGCTCCGCGAGCGCCCGCTTGTAGTCGGTCGGCATCACCTTCACGAACCGCTTCTGCTCGCTCGGCCACGCGGCGAGGATCGCCCTGCCGCGGGCACTCTCCGTGAACTCCACGTGCTTCTCGATCCGCGACTTCACGTAGTCGAGGTCGGACTGGTCGAGCTCCTCGAACTCCACCATCTCCTGATTGACCTTCGGCCTGAACGTGCCGGTCGCGTCCCAGACGTAGGCGATACCGCCGCTCATGCCGGCGGCGAAGTTCCGCCCCGTCTCGCCGAGGATCACCGCCCGGCCGCCGGTCATGTATTCACAGCCGTGGTCGCCCGTGCCCTCCACCACCGCCTCGGCGCCCGAGTTCCGCACGCAGAACCGCTCGCCGCAGATGCCGCGGATGAAGATCTCGCCGCTGGTCGCCCCGTAGGCCACCACGTTGCCGGCGATCACGTTGTCCTCGGCCTTGAAGGGGGCCGTCCGGTCGGGCCGCACGATCACGCGGCCGCCGGAGAGCCCCTTGCCGCAGTAGTCGTTGACGTCGCCCTCGACAGTCACCTCCACGCCCGGCACGCCGAAGGCCATCAGGCTCTGACCGGCCGACCCGCGGAAGTGGATCCTGATCGTGCCGTCGGGCAGGCCCGCGGCGCCGTGCCGCCGGGTGACCTCGCTGGAGAGGATCGTGCCCACCGTGCGGTTGATGTTGCGGATCGGCAGCTCGAGCACCACCTTGTCCCGGCGGTCGATCGCCGGCTTGCAGAGCCCGAGGAGCGTGGTCATGTCGAGCGACTCGGCGATGCCGTGGTCCTGCCGCTCCTGGCAGTAGGTCTTCACGCGGTCCGGCACCTCGGGCTTGTGGAGGATGGTCGAGAAGTCGAGTCCCTTCGCCTTCCAGTGGGCGATCGCCGCCCGCGTGTCGAGGCGGTCGACGCGGCCCACCATCTCGTTGATCGTCCGGAAGCCGAGCTTCGCCATCAGCTCGCGAAGCTCCTCGGCGAGCATGAAGAAGAAGTTGACCACGTGCTCCGGCTGGCCGGTGAACTTCTGGCGGAGTTCCGGGTCCTGCGTAGCGATGCCCACCGGGCAGGTGTTGAGGTGGCACTTCCGCATCATGATGCAGCCCATCACCACCAGCGACGCCGTGGCGATCCCGTATTCCTCGGCGCCCAGGAGCGCGGCCACCGCCACGTCCTTGGCGGTGCGGATCATGCCGTCGGTCTGGACGACGATCCGGCCGCGCAGGTCGTTCATCACCAGCACCTGGTGGGCTTCGGCCAGCCCGAGCTCCCAGGGCAGGCCGGCGTGCATGATCGAGGTCTGCGGGCTGGCGCCGGTGCCGCCGTCGTGGCCCGAGATCAGCACCACGTCGCTCTTGCCCTTCGACACGCCGGCCGCCACGGTGCCCACGCCCACCTCGGCCACCAGCTTCACGCTGATGCGGGCGTGGTGGTTGGCGTTCTTGAGGTCATGGATCAGCTGCGCGAGGTCCTCGATCGAGTAGATGTCGTGGTGGGGCGGCGGCGAGATCAGCCCCACGCCCGGCGTGGAGTGGCGGATGCGGGCAATCTCGCGATCCACCTTGTGCCCCGGAAGCTGGCCCCCCTCGCCCGGCTTGGCTCCCTGGGCCATCTTGATCTGCAGCTCCTGGGCGTTCACGAGATACAGGCTCGTCACGCCGAACCGGCCGCTGGCCACCTGCTTGATCTTCGAGTTCTTGCTGTCGCCGTTGGGCTCGAGTTGGTAGCGGACGGGATCCTCGCCCCCTTCGCCCGTGTTGCTCCAGCCGCCGAGGCGGTTCATGGCCACGGCGAGCGTCTCGTGGGCCTCCTTGGAGATCGAGCCGTACGACATCGCGCCGGTTGCGAACCGCTTCACGATCTCCTTCGCGGGCTCGACCTCGTCGAGCGGAATCGCCGCCTCGGCGCACTGGAAGTCGAGCAGACCGCGCAGGGTGAGCAGCTTCGTCTGCTGCTCGTCGATCAGCTTCTGATACTTCCGGAACTCCTCGCGGCTGTTGATCTGCGTGGCCCGCTGCAGGCTGGCGACCACCTCGGGAGCGAGCACGTGGGCCTCTCCCTTCCGGCGCCAGGCGTAGCGGCCGCCCACGTCGAGCTCCAGCGTCTGCGGCACGGTGGTCTGCGGCCAGGCGTGCTCGTGGCGGCGAAGCGCCTCCGCGGCCACGCCCTCGAGGCCGATGCCGCCGATCCGGCTGGGCGTGCGGGCGAAGAACTCGTCCACCAGCCCGCGGTCGAGCCCCACCGCCTCGAAGATCTGGGCGCCGCGGTAGCTCTGCTGCGTGGAGATGCCCATCTTGCTCATCACCTTGAGCAGGCCCTTCGTCGCCGCCTTGACGAAGTTCCTGTGGAGCTTCTCGCGGGGATAGTCGCCGGCGATGATCTTCTCGGCCTGCATCTGGTCGATCGTGGCGAAGGCCAGGTAGGGATTCACCGCGCCGGCGCCGTAGCCCGTCAGCAGGGCGAAGTGCTGCACCTCGCGGGCCTCGCCCGTCTCCACGACGAGCCCGCAGCGGGTGCGGGTGCCCGCGCGGACGAGGTGGTGGTGCACGCCGCCGGTGGCCAGGAGCGCCGGCACCGCCGCCCGCTCGCGGCAGACGCCGCGGTCGGAGAGCACGAGGATCGTGGCCCCGGCGGCGATGGCGGCGGCCGCCTCGGCGCGGATCTCGTCGAGCCGGGCCCGCATGCCCGCCGCTCCGTCGGCCGCGGGGAAGAGCAGCGAGATCGTGGCCGCCCGGAGGCCCGGCTGGTCGAGGCCCTTGATCCGTGCGCACTCGGCGTTGGTGAGCACCGGGGTCTCGAGCCGGAGGAGCCGGGCCTGCGTGGGCGTCGAGTCGAGCAGGTTCCCCTCGCAGCCGATCGTGGTGATCATCGAGGTGATGATCTCCTCGCGGATCGCGTCGAGCGGGGGGTTGGTCACCTGGGCGAAGAGCTGCTTGAAGTAGTTGGCCAGGAGCTGCGGCCGGTCGGAGAGCACGGCCAGGGGCGTGTCGTTGCCCATGGAGCCGATCGGCTCGGCGCCGTCGGTGGCCATCGGTGCGAGGATCACCTTGAGGTCCTCGAGCGTGAAGCCGAAGTTCCGCTGGAGCTCCACGAGGCTGGCATGCTCGCCGGCCACGCCGGCGGCCCGCCACGGGTCGAGGGCGTGGGCATGGGCGTCGGCCTTGACCTGCAGCAGCTCGGAGGGCTCGACCGCCCGGTTCTTGGTGACGTCGGCCACGTGGGCCGGATCGGGAATCGAGTCGAGCCGCACCTGGTTGGCGGCCACCCACTCCCTCCACGGCTTCGACGTGGCCAGCTTCCGCTTGATCTCGTCGTCCTCGACGATCCGGCCTTCCTTCGTGTCCACGAGGAACATCCTGCCCGGCCGCAGCCGTCCCTTGCGGACCACCTCCCCGGCCGGCAACTGCAGCACACCCGCCTCGCTGGCCATCACCACCAGGCCGTCCTTCATCTGCCACCAACGGCCGGGCCTGAGGCCATTGCGGTCGAGCGTGGCGCCGATCCGGACGCCGTCGGTGAAGGCCAGCGCCGCGGGGCCGTCCCAGGGCTCCATCAGGCAGGCCTGGAACTCGTAGTAGGCCTTGAGGTCGTCGGCCATGCCCTCGTGGCCGCTCCACGGCTCGGGGATCAGCATGCTCACCGCCTCCTCCACCGGCCGGCCGGCCAGCACGAGGAGTTCGAGCACGTTGTCGAAGGTGGCCGAATCGCTGCCCCCCTCGCGGATCACCGGCTTGATCTTGTCGAGGTCGGGGCCGAACACCGGGTGCGCGAGCATGCTCTCGCGGGCGTGCATCCAGTTGATGTTGCCGCGCACGGTGTTGATCTCGCCGTTGTGGGCGATGTAGCGGAAGGGATGGGCGAGGTCCCACGTCGGAAACGTGTTGGTGCTGTACCGCTGGTGGACGAGCGCCAGCGCCGACGTCATCCGCGGGTCGGAGAGGTCGGGAAAGTACTTGCTCACCTGGTCGGCGAGCAGCAGGCCCTTGTAGATCAGCGTCTTGGACGACAGCGAGCAGACGTAGCAGAACGCCTGCTCCATCAGCCCGAGCCTCCCGATCTCGATCCCGAACCGCTTGCGGGCCACGAACAGCTTCCACTCGAAGTGGTCGCGGGCCACCTTCGTGCCGCGGCCGATGAACACCTGCCGGACCACCGGCTCGACCTCGCGGGCGGTACCGCCGATGGAGCGATTGTCGGTGGGCACGGTCCGCCAGCCGAGGAACTCGAGGCCCTCCTCGCGGATCACCTTCTCGAAGAACGACTCGGCGGCCTCGCGATCCCCCTCGGACGGCGGCAGGAACACGTTGCCCACGGCCCAGTCGCCGGCAGCGGGAAGCCTGATGCCGGCCTGGGGGGCGGCGGCCGCGAAGAAGTCATGCGGCGTCTGCATGAGGATTCCGGCGCCGTCTCCGGTGAGCGGGTCGCAGCCGCAGGCGCCCCGATGCGTGAGGTTTTCCAGGACCTCCAGGCCCTTGCGGACGATCTCGCGGCTCTTCACGCCGTGCATGTTGACGACGAAGCCCACGCCGCAGGCGTCGCGCTCGTTCGCAGGGTCGTAGAGGCCCTGTGCGGCGGGAAGACCGGGGGCGGGGCGGCGGGAAAGACGCGTCATGGCGTGGCTCGTGCGTGCTGCGGGGACAACTGGGCTGAGGGGGCGGCCGGCTCCGCGGCCGGCGTGTCGAGGTCGTGGGCGTGGCCGCGGAGCAGTTCGACGAACCGCTGCACCGTGGGCGCCAGCGGCTTGCCGCGGGCGTGGATGATGCCGAGCGGCCGGACGAGATCGTCGCCGGAGAGCCGGACCATCGAGAGCGTGCCGGCGGCCAGCTCGCGGCCGATCGTGGGCTCCGGCAGGAGGGCCACGCCGGCGTCGATCTCGACCGCCCGCTTGATGGTTTCGATGTTGTCGAACTCCATCACCACCGCCGGCTCGGCACCGCCGGCTGCGAGGACGCGATCGAGTTCGTGCCGGATCACAAGATCGCTGTCGAAGGCCACCATCCGCTGACCGTGCAGTTCGCCCAGCGCCACCTGCACGCGGCTGGCAAAGGCGTTGCCCGGCGCGCAGGCCAGCACCATCGGCTCCTCCCGCCACGGCTCCGCCTCGACCGCCCGCGTGCTCCGCGGGTAGCTGACGATCCCGATGTCGGCCTGCCCCTGCTCGACCGACTCGAGCACCCGGTCGGGATGCAGGTACTCCAGCCGCACGTTCGCCTTCGGGTGGCGGCTCATGAACTCCTGCACGTAGCGGCTCATGTGGTGCAGGCCAACGGAGTAGATCGCCGCAACACGGACCCGGCCCGCGACTTCGTCGTGGAGGGTGCGGACCTGGTCCTCGAGGGCGTCGTAGCCGGCGATGATCTTGCGGCAGCCCTCGTAGAACGCCTGGCCTTCACGGGTGGCTGCGGGCGGGCGGGTGGAGCGGTCGATCAGCCGCACGCCGAGATGGGCCTCGAGGTGGCCGACCACCTGGCTGGCGGACGACTGGGAGACGCCGTTCTCGATCGCAGCCTTCGAAAAGCTGCGGCGGGCAACGATATCGCAGAAGATTTTCAGAGACTTCAGGTTCACCGGAGTCCGCAGTTCTGCGGGCCGAAAACGAGATTCCGCCTCGTCCCTGATTACCAAAACCAATGATACCGCCGTGCATCATTCAGATAATCGATAGAGAATAGCCGGATGCGGGAGACCGTCAAGCGGCTGCCAAGGGCGGAGGAATGGCTCGCCGAGCGCCGAAGGTCGTGCGTTTTCTGCGTGCTTCCCAGGCCTCCCAAACTTCCCACCCCGATTTCCCTGCACGACCGGCATATCCAGACCCGATCCTGATGGCGGGTCATGCTGCGCGCCGTCACTCCATCCGCCGGGATCGCTCTCGCCTTCGCCCTGCTCTTAGCGGCGGATGGAGGGGGTCGTGCCCTGGCCGGCGACGAGGTCGCGGCTGCGGCCCCTGAGAGAGCGGGCGATGATGCGCCGCTCAACGAGCCCCTCGTGGACGAGGGCGTGATCGTGGCAGCCGGGGAGGTCGCGGGATCGCCTGCCGCCATCGACCCGGAGCAGGAGGCGGTCATCCAAACGCTCGTCGATCAGGCCGTGGCCGCCCGGCTCGCGGGCATTCCCCGGCCGCGGTACATCCCGGCCACCGACATCGCGCCTCCGAAGGGGTTGCTGTTTCTGAAGACGAACCCGCGGCAGGGCGAGTTTCCGTTCGGCATGGCCCTCGGGGGGTACATGCAGCTCCGCTGGTTCGAGTTCGCCCGCGACGCGACGTCGTGGACCGACAATGCGTCGATCACCAGGCCGATCAACAACATCAACACCTTCAACATCAACCGCTTCCTGCTCTCGTTCCACGGCCACGTCGTCGACGAGCGGCTCGTCTACAACTTCGCCCTGTTCGGCACCACCAACGTGGGCGTGCGGTCGGGCGTGGTGCCGATCGGCCTGGCCGGTTGGAAGTTCAGCGAGGCGGCCACGGTCGGGGCCGGGGTGACGCCCGTGCCGGGCACCCGCGAGTGGATCGAGGGCACGCCGTGGACGGTCGGCATCGACCGCAGCATGGCCAACACCTTCTTCCGCCCCGGGTTCAGCCCCGGAGCGGCGGCGATGGGGTCTCTTGGCGACGGCACGCTGCACTACCAGGGCGGAGTCTGGAACGCGATCGACGGCGGCACCGCCGGGGTGCTGCGTCGCGGCACCGCCATGGCCTGGGCTGGCAATACGTGGTGGGAGCCGTTCGGCCCCTTCGGCCTCGGCGTGTCCGACATGGAACAGCACGACGAGTCGGTCATCCGGCTGGGCACGAGCGGCGTGTATGCGCTCACATCCGCCCTGCCGATCCCGGGCACGAATCCCGAAGACACGATCGTGCGGCTCTCCGACGGCACGCCGATTGCCGAGCCGAACGCGCTCGGCCCCGACTCGCGTCTGGAGCAGTACGTCTACAAGCTCGCCTCGGTCGATGCCGCCTGGAAGTATCGGGGTGTGGGTCTGGCCTTCGAGTACTACTTCCGGATGCTCGACAATTTCTCCGGGGAGGGCACGTTCGAGCGGTCGAGCATCTTCGATCACGGGGGCATGGCCTACCTCTCGTGGTGCTTCGTGCCGCGGACCTACGAGGTCTACGCCCGCTCGAGCGCGGTCACGGGGCCCTACGGCACGGGCCAGGAATACGGCGGCGGCCTCAACTGGTACCTGAAGCGGTCGCGGCAGGCCCGGCTGACCCTCGAGGCGCTGACGATGAACCGCAATCCCGCGCAGAACTTCCTCTATCCCTACCGGGCCGGCTACACGGGCACCGCGATTCAGACCCAGTTGCTGGTCGCATTCTGAGTGTCTCGGCCGCGGGGCATGTGTGGCCCCCCGGCCTCCAAGCCCGTTGGGGCCGGCCACGCCGAGTGCTACACTGCTGGGCTTCCTTTTTTTGCCAGGTCAGCAGGAGGCGTCGCACGCGTGCCCGCCAGCCCCTCCGTCAGCAAGGCGCAGCAGAAGGCGATCCAGAAGGCCGACACCCTCATCGAGGCCCTCGGCTGGATCCGCAAGTTCCGCGAGACGACCACCGTCATCAAGCTCGGTGGCAGCGTCGTGGAACATCCGGATTCGCTCCGTCACCTGCTGCTCGACATCGTCTTCCTGTCCACGCTCGGCATGCGGATCGTCGTGGTCCACGGCGGCGGCAAGGCGATCAGCCGGGCGATGGACGAGGCGGGCATCGAGCCGGTCTGGGTGCAGGGGCGGCGCTACACCGACGACGCCACGCTGGCGATCGTGGAGCGGGTGCTCGCCACGGAACTGAATCACGAACTCGTCGCCAAGCTGGAAGAGTACGGGGGCCGGGCGATGTCGCTCAACTTCCTCTCCACCAACGTGCTGTTCGGCGAGAAGCTCGCGCTCGAGGGGCCCGACGGGAAACCGCTCGACCTCGGGCACGTCGGCGAGGTCACGCGGGTCGACAGGCTTACGATCGACAACCTCATGTATGCCGGCCAGGTGCCGGTGATCCCGTCGATGGCCCTGGGCGCCGACGGCCACAAGCTCAACGTGAACGCCGACACCGCGGCCACCGCGGTGGCCGCGGCGATCGGCGCCGAGAAGCTCGTCGTCCTGTCCGACATCCCGGGCGTGCTCCGCGACGTCAATGATCCCGAGAGCCTGATCCCCCACATCACGGCCACCGAGGCGCGGAAGATGATCGCCGACGGCACGATCGCCGGCGGCATGATTCCCAAGATCGAGGGCTGCCTCGACACGCTCGCCCAGGGCGTCAAGAAGATCCACATCATCGACGGCCGCCTGCGGCACTCGCTGCTGCTCGAGATCTACACCACCAGCGGCGTGGGCACGGAACTGGTCCGCGACGAGTCGCTGGCCCCCCGCAAGGCCGCCGTCAGACGCTAGCACACCGCCTTCCTGCCCCCCGCCCGGGAGACACCATCATGGCCACGATCGATTCCGCGACGCCCGCCGTCGGTTCGAAGACGAAACGCGTGATCGAGACCTTCGACCGGTACGTCGTTCCGAACTACCGGCGGTTTCCCATCTGCCTGGTCAAGGGCGAAGGCTCCCGGGTCTGGGACGCGGAGGGCCGCGAGTACCTCGATCTGTTTCCGGGGTGGGGCTGCAACCTGCTCGGCCACTGTCCCGAACCGGTGGTGAAGGCGGTGCAGGAGCAGGTGGCGAGGCTGATCCACGTGCCCAACACCTGGTACACCGAGCCGCAGGGGGAGTGGGCGAAGCTGCTCGCGGAGCGGTCGTTCGGGGGCCAGGCGTTCTTCTGCAACTCGGGCACCGAGGCCAACGAGGCGGCCATCAAGCTGGTGCGGCTCCGCAGCAACGGCGAGAAGTACAAGATCGTGACCTTCCAGGGAGGCTTCCACGGCCGCACCATGGGAAGCGTGACGGCCACCGCGCAGCCGAAATACCACGAGGGACTCGGCCCGATGCTCGCCGGATTCCAGTACGCCCCGCACGGCGACCTGGCGGCCGTCGAGGCCCTGGTCGACGACCGCACGGGCGGCATCCTCGTCGAGCCGATCCTCGGGGAAGGGGGCGTGGTGCCGGCCCCACCCGGCTTCCTCGAGGGACTGCGGCGGATCTGCGACGAGCGCGACCTGCTGCTGGTGTTCGACGAGGTGCAGTGCGGCTGTGGCCGCACGGGCCGGTGGTTCGGCTACCAGCACTTCGGGGTCACGCCCGACGTGATCACGCTCGCCAAGAGCCTGTGCGCGGGCATCGCCGGCGGGGCGATGCTCACCACACCCGACCTCGCCAGGCACCTCCGGCCCGGCATGCACGCGGCGACGTTCGGCGGCAACCCGATCGCGGCGGCGGCCGGCGTGGCGGCGATCCGGATGATCGAGGACGAGGGTTTGCTCGACCACGTCGACCGGGCGGCCGAGGCCTTTCGCACCCGCCTCGAGTCCCTCAGGCAGGCGTGCGACGTGGTGCGCGACGTCCGCGTGATCGGGATGATGATCGGCGTGGAACTGGCGATCGACGGCGCGGCCGTGGTGCAGGCCTGTCTCGACCGCAACCTGCTCGTCAACGCCACCCAGGGCCGCGTGATCAGGCTCCTGCCGGCGATGACGGTCTCGCAGGCGGAGGTCGAGGAGGGCTGCGACAAACTGGCCGAGGCGATCCGCGAGGTGGCGGCCCGCGGCGCCGCCTGACGAGATGCTCATGTCGATCCGTCACCTGATCGTTCCCGAAGACCTGACCGCGGCCGAGATCGAGGCCGTGTTCGCGATCTCGCGCGACCTGCAGGAGAAGTTCGCCGCCGGCCGCCGCGACGCCCTCCTGCCCGGCCGGGTGCTGGCCCTCGTCTTCGAGAAGCAGAGCCTGCGGACCCGCGTCAGTTTCCAGGCGGCCATGACCCATCTTGGCGGCTCGAGCCTGTTTCTCGGCGCCGACACCGGCTTCGCCTCCTCGCGGGAGAGCATCGCCGACTTCGGCCGCGTGCTCAGCGAGTATGTCGACGCGATCGTCTGCCGGTCGAAGGCTCATGAGACGATCCGCCGACTTGCCGAGGTGTCGAGCGTCCCGGTGATCAACGGCCTGTCCGACGAGGCCCATCCCTGCCAGGCGCTGGCCGACATCTACACCCTCCGCCAGGAGGTCGGCCGCGTGAACGGGTTGACGATGGCCTTCGTGGGTGACGGCAACAACGTCGCCCGGTCGCTGGCCGTGGTCTGCGGCCTGCTGGGGATGCGGTTCGTGCTTGCGGCGCCGGAACGGTACCAGTTCGACGCCGCCTTCCGCCGCCATCTGGCGAAGATCCTGCCGACGGCGGCGATCGAGGAGATGACCGACCCGGTGGCCGCCGTGAGGGATGCGGCGGTCGTCTACACGGACGTCTGGACGAGCATGGGCCAGGAGGCGGAACGGCAGGATCGGCTGGCGGCCTTCGCGGCCTACCAGGTGAATGCGGCGCTGATGGCCCACTGCCCGAACGCCCTGTTCATGCACTGCCTTCCCGCCCGTCGTGGCGAGGAAGTGACCGACGAGGTGATCGACGGCGACCGCAGCGTCGTGGTGACGCAGGCCGCCAACCGGATGCACGTCCAGAAGGGGCTGATCGCGTGGCTGCTCGGCCACGCGTGACACTGGCCGGTTGACGTGGCCGTCCGCTACGCGCCGGTCGCGAGCCGCAGCGCCACGCGGCAGGCGTTCTCGAAGGCGGCGATGTCGAGCTTCTCGTCGGTGGTGTGGATGTCCATCTGGCCGCAGCCCAGCGTCACCGTCGGCACCCCGTTCGTCGCCATCCAGTTGGCGTCGAGCCCGCCGTTGGAAATGTCGAGCCGCGGTGCGAGGCCGAGCGCCGCGACCGCCGCCCGGGCCGCGGCGACGCAGGGCTCGTCGTCCGGCAGCCGGAAGGCCTCGTAGTCGAGTCGGCCTTCCACCCTCACGGAGCCCGTCCGCCCGTCGGCCGACTTCACGCGTCGAGCAGCGTCGGCGAAGGCCTTCTCGATCGCCTTCACGATTCGGCCGCGAAAGGCGGCGTCGTGGCCGCGGGCCTCGGCGCGGAGCAGCGCCGACTCGGCCACCACGTTCGTTGCGGCGCCCGCATGAATCACTCCCACGTTGCTCGTGCCCCGCTTGCCATCCTTCTCCACGAGGCCGTGCCACCCCTGCTCGACGAGGGAGGCGATCGCCAGGGCGGCGATCGAGATCGCCGAGACGCCCCGTTCCGGGGCCACGCCCGCGTGGCTCGGAATGCCCTCGATGGCGATGTCCATCCGGTAGCCGCCCGTGGCCCCCACCGTGACCTTCTCCACAACGCCGCCGTCGAAGTTGAAGGCGAGCTTCGGCCTGCCCAGGTCGGCGGCCTTCACGAAGCGGGCGCCGTACAGCCCGACCTCCTCCTGGATGGCGAACAGCAGCGTGAGCGGCGGGTGCGGCAGCTTTGACCTGAGGATCTGCACCGCGGTGGCGAGCACCACCGCCACGCCCGCGCGATCGTCGCCGCCCAGGCCCGTCGTGGGGTCGGCGCTGGCGATCACGCGGCCCTTGACGACCGGCTTGGCCCCCAGGCACACGGGCACCGTATCCATGTGGGCCATCAGCAGCCGCCGCGGGCCGGCAACCGTGCCCGGGAGCTTCACGATCAGGTTGCCCACGTTGCCCTTGACGGGCGTCTTGGTGTGAGCCGTGTCGAAGGAGATCGCCGCCGCGGGGCAGCCGGCCTCGCGCAGCCACTTCACGATCCGCTCGGCCACCGCCTTCTCGTCTCCCGAGACGCCGGGGATCGCCAGGAGGTCGAGCACGATGGCCCGGGCCGTCGTCAGATCGGCCGTGGCGCCGGGCGGCGCTGCGGCCGGCTGCGGCTGGCGGGCCCGCGGGCGTACACTGGGCTTCCCGATCGAGGCGGTCGTCTTCGAGGCTCGGGCCGAGGTGCGTGGCATGAGGAGCATTCCAGGGCAGGGACGGGACGTGCGCCGGCCGCAGCCAGGGCGGTGCGGAGTCTACGGTCGCGACGGCGGACGTTCCACGCCGCGGTGGGGGCTGCCCGTGAACCGCCCCGCATGACCGCCGCCGTCGAGATGCCGGTGCGGCTCGACCGCGTGGTCAAGCGGTACGGCCGGCGCACGGTCCTCGACCGCGTGACCTGCGAGGTGCGGCCGGGCATCACCGGGCTCGTGGGCCCCAACGGCGCCGGCAAGAGCACGCTGGTGCGGGCCATCCTCGGCCTCGTGCGGCTCGCGTCCGGCGGCGTCCGCGTCTACGGCCGGGATCCGGCCGTCGAGCCGCAGGTGGTGCGGCAGTTCGTGGGCGTCGTGCCCGAGGACGAGTGTGCGGTGCCGGGGCTGGCCGCGGTGGAGATGGTGCGGTATGCGGCCCGGTTGTCCGGCCTTCCCGGCACCGAGGCTCTCCGGCGGGCGCACGAGGTGCTCGACTGGTGCGACGCCGGCCAGGAGCGGTATCGCCCTGTCGAGACCCTTTCGATCGGCATACGGCAGAAGGTGGCGTTTGCGGCTGCGATCGTCCACGATCCGCGGGTGGTGATCCTCGATGAGCCCACCAACGGCCTCGATCCGCTCGAACGCAGGGCGATGCTCGGCCGGCTCACGGCGCTGGCCCGCGATCACGGCAAGACCGTGCTGGTGTCCACCCACGTGCTGCCCGACGTGGAGGCGGTCTGCGAGCGGGTGATCGTGCTCGCGGCCGGCCAGGTGCGACTCGAGGGCGACATGCGTGCGCTGACCAGGCCGGCTGAGCCGCTGCTCCGTCTCGAGGTGCTGGGAAACGGCGACGCCTGCGCGGCGGGGCTCGCGGCGGCCGGCATCCGGGCCAGCCGCGTCGATGCGGCGACATTCCACATCGCCACCGATGACGTCGCCAGCGTCGACCGCATCTGGCAGGCGGCCCGCCGGGCGGGGGTCGTGGTGCGAACCCTCGCCCCCGTGCAGCAGCGGTTCGAGGACGTGTTTCTGCGTGCGCTCGCCGGCCCACCGGCCCAGGAGGTCGCCCATGCCGCTTCATGACGTGGGCTATCGCGGCTGGCAGGGCGTGCGGCGCGGACCGTGGTCGGCTGCGGCGGCGATTGCGACGACCGGCATCCGCCTCGCGTGGACCAGCCGCTGGCTGCGGAGGGCGGTGCTGCTCGCCTGGAGCCCCGCGATCCTGTTTGCAGGCAGCTTCTTCGCCTTCGAACAGGCGGTCGACGAGGGGCGGATCACGTCGCTCCAGGAGCGGGCGGCGGTGGGCCGCAACCTCGATGGCATCGGCCTGCTGGGCACCATCCTGGCCGACACGCTCGGCCGCCCGGAGCATGCCGTCCGACACGCCTCCCGCGAGGCCGACGTCGCCGCCACCCGCCGGCTGGTCTGGTCGCGGCTGCTGCTGGCCTTCATGCGGGCGCCGCAGGCGGTGCTTCTGGCCATCGTCGTCGGTCTGGTCGCGCCGGCGCTCATCTCCCGTGATCTGCGGGCCAAGGCCTGGCTCGTGTACTTCACGAGGCCCGTCGGCCGGCTGCACTACATCGCCGGCAAGGTGGCGGTGCTGGCCACCGTCGTCGCGGCGGTCACGGTGCTCCCCGCGCTGGCGCTGTGGTGTGCCGGCGTGCTCGTCAGCCCCAGCGTCTGGGTCGTCGTGGAGACCTGGGATCTCCCGCTGCGGATCATCGCCGCGAGCGCGGTGCTCGCGGTGCCCACCGTGCTGCTGGCACTGGCCTACTCGTCGCTCACCGCGGAGAGCAGGATCGCGAGCTTCGCCTGGTTCGCCACCTGGGCGGCCTGCTGGATCGCCCACTCCTCGCTGGTGACGGCCGACCTCGTGGCTGCCGTCGACGCCCACGCCGCCGCGGTGGCGGACGGAGGCGACGCGGACGACGACGAGTGGCGGCCGCCGCCGCGGCGGATGAACTGGGTGGCACGGGCGGCGGGCATCGATTCCTCGATCGACCGCTGGGCGTGGCTCTCGCCCTACCACGCCGTGGGCGTGCTGCAGGCCTGGGTCTTCGGCGTGGAGCGGCGACCTGCGGCGGTCGTGCCGCCCGCGGTGTCGCTGGCCGTGGTGTCCCTCGCGGCGGCGATCGTGCTCGTCTGGCGGGTGGCCGCCCCGCTGAGGGCCTGAGCCATGATCGAGATTCGCAACCTCACGAAGTTCTACGGCTCGGTGATCGGCGTCAACGACGTCACGGTTGACCTGTCCGCCGGAGCCCACGGCCTGCTCGGCCCCAACGGCGCCGGGAAGACCACCTTCCTGGGGCTGGTCACCGGCCAGCTGCGTCCGTCGATGGGCTGCGTGCGTGTGTTCGGCATGCTCCCCTTCGGGAATCCGCGGGTCTTAAGGCGGGTCGGCTATTGCCCTGCGGCAGACCTGGGTGACCGCTCCAGCACGCCGCGCGAGTGGGTGACGTATCTCGTGCGGCTCTCCGGCTTCGCGGCGTCTGCGGCCGCGGCCCGCGCCGAGGAGGCGCTCGAACGGGTCGGCCTTGGCGAGGCGGCGGCCCGGCCGCTGGCCACGCTCTCCAAGGGCATGCGGCAGCGGGCCAAGCTCGCCGGCGCGATCGCCCACGATCCCGACCTGCTCGTGCTCGACGAGCCGTTCGTCGGCCTCGATCCCGTCGCCCGTCACGACCTCGTGGAGATGGTGCGCGAGTGGTCGCGCTCCCGGAGCCTGATCGTCGCCAGCCACCTGCTGCACGAGGTCGAGGCCCTCGATGCCGGGCTGGCCGTGATCCTCGGCGGCCGGCTGGTCGCCAGCGGCACCGCCGCCGAGATTCGCGGGCTCGTCGATGCCCTGCCCGCCGAGGTGCGGGTGCGGTGCTCGGCGCCGCGGCGCTTCGCCGAGATCGCCTGTGGTGTCGGGGGCGTGGAAGGGGTGCGCATCGAGGACGGCGTCGTGGTGGTGGAGACGAGGCGGCCCGAGGGTGTGCTCGCAGAAGCGGTGCCGCGGGCCGTGGACGAGCAACTCGGCGTGACCGAGGTCGTGCCGGCCGACCGGTCGCTCGAGGGGATCTTCGGGCAGCTCGTGCGGCTGCACCGCGGGGTGAAGTCATGAACGCGTCATCGCGGCCCGACGAGGTCGGCGGCCCCGGTTCGATTGCCGCGGGCCTGGCTGCCGTGTGGACGGTGGCGATGTTTCAGCTCCGCCGGCTGCTGACGCGGCCGCGGCTGGCGCTGGCGGTGCTGGGGGCGGCCTTCCCGGCTGCCGTGATGATCGCCGTGAACCGCGCCGCACGTGGCCGCATCGACGCGGATCTCGGCGTGGCGATGCTCTACGCGTTGATTCCGGAGGCCGTCTGCATGCTCGGGCTGCTCGTCACCATGTGCCCTGCCGTGGCGGACGAACTCGAGCGCGGCACCTGGGTGCACGTCGCCGTGCGGCCCGGCGGCCGCCGGGCGCTGCTGCTGGGCAGCTACGTGGCCGCCGTGATCTGGACGGCGGCGGTGGCGATGGCGGCCACGGGGCTGGCCCTCCCGTTCGTCCGCGTGGCCGACCCGGCCCGCGTCTGCCGGATCCTTCTCGCCCTGGTGGCGGTCTCGTGCGTGGGCCGGGCGGCGCTGTTCGCGGTGCCCGCGGTGATCCTGCCGAAGCGGGCCTTGGTGGCGAGTGTCGGCGTCGCGATCGTCGTCGAGTACCTCGCGGGCACGATTCCGGCGATCGTGAACCAGGCGACGGTGAGCCTGCGGCTCCGCAGCCTGCTCGTGTCGTGGATGGGTTGGGAGAGGAAGCTACCCACCGAGGCGCAGCTGTTCATCGATTCCCAGCCGGCGTGGGTTCAGCTCCTGGCCGTCGCGGTGCTCACCGTGGTGCTGCTCACGGCGGCGGTCATGATCCTCGATCGCCGCCAGTTCCCGCCCAGCGACGAGATCTGATACGGCTCACACGAGAGCCTCGCGCGTTCGTGAGGCTCGGGGCTGCCCATGCCCGTCGCCGGACGTTCGCGTCGGGCATCCTGCCCGACGCTCACTCGGATGCCGCCATCGCTTCGCCATCGTGGCTGCGCCGACCA
>JBJTQP010000096.1:0-3811 GCA_046075685.1 Planctomycetaceae bacterium
GTCGCCCGGCGTCCGCGCCGACCGCGGATAGAGGTCGGCGACCGGGCGGCCCACCATCCAGCGCACGATCGTGGCGTCGTCCACGTCGCACAGGCCGCCCTCACCCACGGTGGCGCCGTCGCGGAGCACCGTCACGCGGTCGGCAAAGGCCCGCACCTCCTCGAGCACGTGGGAGATGAAGAGGATCGCGTGCCCGCGGCCGCGCAGCCGCTTCACGAGCGACTCCAGGTGACGCACGTCCTCGGCCGTGAGGCTGCTTGTCGGCTCGTCGAGCACGAGCACGCGGCAGCCCACCACGACGGCCCGGGCGATCTCCACCACCTGCCGGTCGGCGATCGGCAGCGTCGCCACGACGGCCGCCGGGTCGATGTCGGCGCGGCCGAGTTCCATGAGCGCCGCGCGGGCCGCCCTCAGCATGGCCGCCCGCCGCAGCACGCCCGCCCGCGAAGGCTCGATCCCGAGGAGGATGTTGGCGGCGACGGTGAGGTGCGGTGCGAGGGCGAGCTCCTGGTGGATCATGGCCACGCCGGCGGCCCGGGCGTCGCGGGGCGACTTCGGTGCGTAGGGCCGGCCGTCGAGCAGCATCGCCCCGGCGTCGGGCCGCACCACGCCCGCCAGCACCTTCATGAGCGTGCTCTTGCCGGCGCCGTTTTCGCCGACCACCGCCAGGACCTCCCCGGCGGCCACCCGCAGGTCCACGCCCGCAAGCGCGGTGGTGGCGGCGAATGATTTGCGGACACCCCACATCACAAGCCGATCCGTGGCGTCACGTGCGGGTGCCATGCTCGACGCAGCGAGGGTGGTGTGGGGGCGTGCGATCGGGCACGCAGCCCCGGGAAGCGTAACGGAGCGCGCCGCGGGGGAGAAGCACGGCACGCATCCCGTCGCCGCGGAAGCGCAGCCTGCGGAATCACGCCGGCACTGGTTCTTCCCGTAGCCGCAGGCTTGCAGCCTGCGGAATCACGCCGGCACTGGTACAGGCTGCAAGCCTGTCCCTACGGGACGGAATCACCGTCGCGGTCAGGGCAGCTGCAGAATCTTCCGAATCTCCGGGCTCGCCAGATTGTCGCGGGTCACGACGGCGGCCCCCGTATCGATCACGGGCTCCACCGCTTCGCCCCGCAGGTGCCGCACCGCGGCGGTCACCGCCTGCCGCCCCATCGTGCGGGGATCCTGGGCCACGAGGGCGTCGATCTCGCCCTTCTCGAGCGCCTCGATCAGCGCCGGCGACGTGTCGAAGCCGACGAACTTCACGCGGCCGGCGAGGTTGTGCTGCCGCAGTGCAAGCAGCATCCCGAACGTCGAGGACTCGTTCGGGCAGAAGATGCCGTCAGCCCGCTTCAGCGTGTCGAGCATGTTGAGCGCGGCGGTCTTCGCCTCGCCGGCGGTCGCCCCGGAGTAGCGGTTGGCCGAAATCACCTCGAGCTCGGGACGCGCCGCCACCGCCGCCGAAAAACCCGCCTCCCGCTCGTCGGTGCTGGCTGAACCCACCTGGTAGCGGAGCAGCACCACCCTGCCCTTGCCGCCCAGGAGTTCGGCGAGCCGCTGCCCGCCGAGTTCGCCGCCACGGCGGTTGTCGGTGGCCACGAGGCTGACGAAGTCCCTGCCGGGCTCGCCCTGGAGTGCCGAGTCGAAGATCACCACGGGTATCTTCCGCTGCCCCGCCACCGCCACCGGACGGCGGAGCGCGGCGGCATCGAGCGGCGCCAGGGCGATTGCCGCCACGCCCTCGGTGACGAATTGCTCCACGATGGCGATCTGCTGGCCGCGGTCGTTCTCCTTGAGCGGCCCCTTCCAGACGAGGTCGACGCCCAGGTCGTCGGCGGCCTCCCGGGCCCCGGCCTCGACCGTCTTCCAGAACACGTGCGTGGTGCCCTTGGGAATCATCGCGATCCGCGGCTTCGCCGCGCGGGCCGGCGCCGCACCGAGCAGCAGGAGCACCCCCAGCATCATGACGGGACGACGCATCGCGAGTCTCACGAAGGGCGACGAAGACCTGACCGGCGGCGAGGATACGCCGCTCGGCAGTGCGACGGCAATTGGTCGCCCGACGTGTTGTCGTTCACCGCCGACGGCGAACGGCCGCCACCAGGCAGCAGCCGACCGCGGCCAAGGCCCAGACCGACGGCTCGGGCACGGCGGCGATGCCCCCAACCACGCTGTCGGCCGGCGGGTTGTACGCCCCGGCGTCGAGCAGGCCCGTGGAGAGGAAGGCCGCGGCGTCGAGCACGTCGACGAAGCCGTCGTAGGTGAAGTCGCCCTCGATCCAGCTCGCCGGCAGGCCCGAGTCGAGCTTGCCGCTGGAGAGGAAGTTGGCCGAGTCGAGGATGTCGACCTGCCAGTCGAGATTGGTGTCGCCGGCCGCCGCAAAGGCGAAGGTCACCGAGCCGTCGCCGTTGTCGAGCCAGCCCACGGTCCGGGCGCCGCCGCTGGCCGCGGCCGAACTGGAGGTGATGCCGCTGGTGCCGTTCCATGAGCCGTCGCCCAGGCCGGTGACGAGCGCCGCCACCATGTCGGTGGCCGAGAGACCGGCCGCCACCGTGATCATGCCGCTGCCCACATCCGTCAGGCCGCCGGCATTCGGAGCCAAACCGCCGACCTGCGTCTGCAGGAAGGGCCCGATCGCGAGCGTGCCGCCGGCGAGCGGCACGATCGTGCTCGTGCCGGTTTGGCCGGCCGCGGTGAGCCGCAGCGTGCCGGCGGCGATCCGCGTCGGGCCGGCATACGAGTTGGAGGCCGTGAGCGTCAGGCTGCCCGCGCCGGCCTTCACGAGGCCGCCGGTGCCCGTGATGGTGCCCGAGAAAATCACGGTGTCGCTGCGATCGAACCGCAGGGTCCCGCCATTGTCGATCGAGCCCGGCACCCACCCGGTCGTGCCGCCGGCGCCGATGGCAAGCGTGCCGCCGCTGATCGTCGTGCCGCCGGTGTAGGAGTTGGAGGCGGAGACCGCGAGGCTGCCGCCGCTGACGACCACGCCACCACCGCCGCCGATCCGATTGGCGAACGCCCCGCCGTAGTCGTCGCTGCGGTTGAAGGCCAGCGTCGCCCCCGGGGCCACGGTGACCGCGACCGGCGCGCCGACGAGGCCGCTGGTGCCGCCGGATCCCACCTGCAGCGTTCCCTGTTCCACGTACACGGTGCCGGCGGCGAGGGGCCCGGCCTGGTCCACCACCAGGGTGCCCGCCCCCCGCTTGGCCACGGGCGCGGTGCCCGACAGCGCGGCCGCAGGCGCGGCCGTGCCCGCCGCCACCGTCTGCACGTCCACGCCGAGGTCGAAGATCGAGACGGTGCGGTTCTGGAAGTCGAGCACCGCCAGGGTCCGCGTGGCGGGATCGTAGCCGAAGTCGTACCAGCCGTTGCCGTTGGCGGGCGTCGATCCGAAGAGCAGGTTCCAGTTGAGCGTCACCGCCGCACCCGTCGTGGCCACGAGCTGGTTCGCCGACGTGAACGCGGTGGAGCCCTCCGTCGTTCCCACGGGCCTGCTGTTCCAGATCACGGCGTTGCCCGCGAAGGAACCGCCCGGATCAACCACGCCGCCGAGAAACGCGAGATTCTGCCCTGCCATGCCGACGCCATTGGCGGTGTTGTTGACGAGAAACTGCTGGGCGTTGCCCGAGATCGCATTGCTGCCCGTGCGGATGCCGAAGGCGACGTTGTTGGCGTTGCGGGAATAGATGGTGCCCGTGGCCGGATCGAAGTCGACGTCCCGCCACTCCGTGTTGGCCGGCGAGGTGTTGAGCACGAAGCCGGGCACCGCCGACCCGGTGAGCCCGTTGATCGTCGTGCCGGTCGCGACGTCGAACAGCGGCCG
>JBJTQP010000097.1:0-18882 GCA_046075685.1 Planctomycetaceae bacterium
TCCCGAGCCGCCTCACCAGTTCCGCAGCCCCTATCAGCGGGACCGCGACCGGATCGTGCACTCGGCGGCGTTCCGCCGCCTGGCCCACAAGACACAGGTCTTCACCGGCTACCACGGCGACTACCATCGCAGCCGGCTGACGCACACGCTCGAGGTCACGAGCATCGCCCGCACGCTCGCCAGGGCGCTGGCACTCAACGAGGATCTCGTCGAGACGCTGGCCCTGGCGCACGACATCGGCCATCCGCCGCTGGGCCATGCCGGCGAGGACTCGTTGGCCGAACTCCTGCGCGATGAGGGCGGCTTCAATCACAACGCCCAGGCGCTGCGGATCATGGAGCTGCTCGAGACCCGCTACCCGCAGTTCCCCGGTCTCAATCTTTCCCGCGAGGTGCTCGACGCGCAGGCGACGCGGAAGAAGGACGGCACCGCACCGCCGCCGCTCCTCGAGGCGCAGGTCGTCGACGCCGCCGACTCCATCGCCTACGACACGCATGACGCCGACGATGCCGTCGAACTCGGGCTCGTGACCCTGGACGAACTCCGCGAACTCCCGCTCGTCGCCGACGCCGCCCGGTGCGTGGCCGACCGTCACGGAAACCTGTCGGCGATCGAGGCGCGACGGGCGATCCTCCACGAGCTGGTCGACCTGCAGGTGGCGGAGCTGATCCGCGAGTCGCGGGCGACGATCGACCGCCTGGCGGTCGACTCCGTGGCCCGCGTCCGCGAGGTGTTCCGCGGCTCCGAGGGCGTGCCCGGACGGCGGATCGTCGCCCACCCCCCGGGCCTCGCGGCCGGCAAGCGGCAGCTCGAGAAGTTCCTGTTCGAGCGGGTCTACCGCAGCGGCCGGGTACTCGACGTGCGGGTGCCGGCCCAGCGGAAGCTCACCGATCTCTTCGCCTGGTATGTCGGCCACGCCGCTGAGCTGCCCCCGGGCTACCGCCAGCGGGCCGAATCGTTCGGCGTGCGGCGCAGCGTGGCCGACTACATCGCGGGCATGACCGACCGCTACCTCGACTGGGACCATGGCCGACGGGTGGGCTCCCAGTAGGGCGGCTTGAAGTCCGTTGGTAGACTCTTGCGAAACCGTCAGCACGCCGAGACCGTCAGCACGCCCGCGATCGTATCGTTCGGGCACGCCTGCCGGGTGATTCCCGCCCTCGCTCCCGCACCTCCCCCGCAACCCCATGGCCCTCATCGTCCTCCGCGCGATCTTTGTGATGGTGTCGGTGGGCATCGCCGTGCTCATCTTCAACTCGCCCGCGGTGCAGGCGTCGCCGACGTGGGTGCCATGGGCGATCCTGGCGGGCATGGTGGCCCTGCCGCTGACGGTGATCGGCTTCGACGGCATGATCCGCCGCAAGGAGCTGACGACCATCACGGCGATCTACTTCGGGCTCCTGATCGGCGTGTTCCTCACCTACGTGACGATGCTCGCCCTCCAGCCGATCATGCCGCTGAGCCAGAACGACCCGCTCCACTCCTGGCTGCCGCTGATCCTCGGCTGCGTGCTCTGCTACCTCTCCACCAGCCTCCTCCTCCAGACCCGCGACGACTTCCGCTTCCTGATCCCCTACGTGGAGTTCGCCCGTGACGTCCGTGGGCTGCGGCCCAACGTGCTCGACTCCTCCGCGATCGTCGACGGCCGCATCGCCGACCTCGCCGAGGCGGGGGTCTTCGAGAGCCGGTTCGTGGTGCCGTCGTTCGTCCTCGACGAACTCCAGGCGGCCGCCGAGTCGAACGACCGCCAGAAGCGCACCCGCGGCCGCCGGGGCCTCGACATCCTGGCGCGGCTCCGCGAGAACGAGGCGATCGACATCGACGTCATCGCGCCGCGGCAGGAGTCGCACGACGAACTCTCCACGGAGACCCGCGTCGTCGACCTGGCCCGCGAACTTGGCGGCCGCGTGATCACCGTCGACCCCAGCGCCGCCAAGCTCGCCGGCGTCCGCACCGTGCCGGCGATCAACGTCAACGACGTCGCCGCCGCCCTGAAGCCCTCGTTCGTGCCCGGCGATGCCGTCAGCGTCCGGCTCGTGAAGCAGGGGGAGGAGCCCGACCAGGCGGTCGGCTACCTCGAGGATGGCACGATGGTGGTGGTGGAGAACGGCCGCGACCGGATCGGGAGCACGATCCGGGCGAGCGTGACCAGCACGTTGCAGACCTCGGCCGGCAGGCTGGTGTTCGCCCGCCCGGCATGAACTCCGGATCCGGCGGCCCTTTTCGCCCGAGAGGCGGCGTCATGATGGCTGTGTCACCCATGCCGATCGGCCTGGTGCTGGCAGGCGTGCTGCTGCCGTTCGCCTGGCCGGCCGGCGGGCGGGCCACGGCAGACGACGCCCCGGGCCCGGCGATCTACCGCGACCACTGCGTCCGCTGCCACGGCGTGGCCGGTGCCGGCACGCCGGAGGTGCCGGCACCGCTCGTCGGCGACCGCTCGCTCAACCAGCTCTCCGCCTACATCCAGGAGACGATGCCCGAGGATGATCCGGGCCGCATCACCGCAGCCGAGGCCCGCCAGGTCGCCGCCTACGTCCACGACGCCTTCTATTCCGCCGTGGCCCGCGACCGCAACCGTCCGGCCCGCGTGGAACTCCAGCGGCTCACGGTCCGCCAGCACCGCAGCGTGCTCGCCGACATCGTGGGCAGCTTTCGCGAGCCCCCTCCGCTGATCGACGACGATCGCGGCCTGCGCGGCGAATACTTCGCGACCCGGGACGTCGGCAAGCGCGGCGGCTTCGTCTTTGAACAGGTCGATCCGCGGATCGACTTCGACTTCGCGACGCAGGGCCCCGCCCCCGGACGGATCGAGCCCGATCGATACGCGATCCGCTGGAGCGGCTCGATCCTCCCGACCGAGACGGGCTGGCATGAGTTCGTGTTCCGCACCGAGCACTCCGCACAGCTCTGGATCAACACCGCTGCCGACGGCCCGGCCACGATCGACGCCTACGTGCGGTCGGGAGACGGCACGGAGCATCGCGGCACCGCATTCCTGCTGGCTGGCCGGCCGCACCCGCTGGTCCTGGAGTTCTCGAAGGCCAACCAGGGCGTCGACAACAAGGACAACGAGAAGGAGGAGTCGGCCTCCATCCGGCTCCTCTGGAAGCCCCCGCACGGAACGCTGGAGATCGTCCCCGAGCGGGTGCTGATCCCGCACGCGTCGCCCCCGGTGTTCGCCGCCGGCACGCCCTTCCCGCCGGATGATCGCTCGCTGGGCTATGACCGGGGCACGGGCGTCTCGGCCGAATGGTTCGCGGCCGCGACCGCCGCCGCCACCGAGACGGCCGATTGCGTCACGGATCACCTGGAACTGCTCTCGGGTGTGGCCCTCGAGGCTCCCGACCGCGAGCAGGGGCTCCGCTCGTTCGCCGCCGCCTTCGTGGCGCGGGCGTTCCGCCGGCCGCTGTCCGCCGAGCAGCGGCGGCTGGTGGTGGATCGGCCGTTCGCGGACGCTCCCGATCCGGAGACGGCGGTTCGCCGCGTGGTGCTGCTCGCGCTCTGCTCACCGCGGTTCCTGTTTCGCGAACCTCCGGATGACGCCGGCGCCGCGGCGACGGCGGCCCGGCTGGCGTTCGGACTCTGGGACTCGATCCCCGACCACGCCCTGGAGCAGGAGGCCGCCCGCGGCACGCTGGCCAGCCCGGCCGCCATCCGTGACCAGGCGGAACGGATGCTCGCCGATCCGCGGACGACCGCGAAACTCCACGACTTTCTCCTCGCGTGGCTGCGGCTCGATCTCGGACCGGACCTCGTCAAGGATTCCGCCCGTCATCCCGGGTTCACGCCCGACGTGGCCGCCGACCTGCGGACGAGCCTGGGGCTGATGCTCGACGAGGTGCTGCGGGGCGACGCCGACTTCCGCCGCGTGTTCACCGCCGAGCGGGTGCACCTCAACGGCCGCCTCGCCCCGCTGTATGGCGTCGACCTGCCCCCCGACGCCGGCTTCACGCCCGTGCTTCTCGACGAGGGCCGCCGTGGCGGGGTGCTCTCCCATCCCTACCTGATGAGCGTGCTCTCCTACCCCGGTTCGTCGTCGCCGATCCATCGCGGCGTGTTTCTCGCCCGCAGCATCCTCGGCAACGTCCTCACGCCGCCGCAGCAGGCCATCCAGCCCCTGGCGGCCGAGCACGCCCCCGGCCTCACCACCCGGGAGCGCGTGGCCGTGCAGACCGCCGCGGTCGCCTGCCAGTCCTGCCACACGATGATCAACCCGCTCGGCTTCGCGTTGGAGGAGTTCGACGCGATCGGCCGACACCGCACCGTCGAGCCGGCGAGCGGCGTCGAGAAGCCGATCAACTCCTCGGGTTCCTACGTGCCGCGCAGCGGCGCTCCCGCCACGTTTCACGGCGCGCGGGAACTCGGCCTCTGCTGCGCGGCGAGCGTCGACGCCCAGGAGGCCTTCGTGCAGGCATTGTTCCATGCCGCGGTGAAGCAGCCCGTGCAGGCCTGGGGGCCCGACACGCTGTCGCAGCTGAGGACCGCGTTCGCCGCGAACGAGTTCGACATCCGCCGCCTGCTCGTCGATATCATGACGGTGGCGGCCGTCCCGCCCCGGGACGTGCTGGCGACGGACACGGCCACGGCTGCCCCGGAGACCCCGCCATGAGCCGACCGCCGCTCTCCCGCCGCGACCTGCTCCGCCGCCTGGGCGCGAGTTCTGCGGTGCTTCCCTTCCTGGGCAACCTGCCGAGTTTCGGGGCCGCGGCCGCCGCCCCGAAACGGCGGCTGGTGATCGTGTTCAGTCCCGACGGGGTGGTGAAGCCAAACTTCTGGCCGGAGCCCGGACCGCTGGCCGGTCGAGACCTGCCGTCGATCCTCGCCCCCTGCACCCCGTTCCGCGACCGGCTTCTGACCCTCAAGGGGATCAACAACGCGGTTCGCGGCGACGGTGACGACCACATGCGGGGCATCGGCTGCCTGCTCACCGGCATCGAACTCTTCCCCGGCAACATCCAGGGCGGCAGCGCCTCACCCGCCGGCTGGGCCAGCGGCCTGTCCATCGACCAGGAACTGCGACGGCATCTGCAGGCAGCACCCGACACGGCGACCCGGTTCGGTTCCCTCGAGTTCGGCGTGCTCGTCCCCAACCGCGCCGACACCTGGACGCGGATGGTCTATGCCGGCCCGAACAAGCCGGTCACGCCGATCGACGACCCCTACCAGATGTTTGCCCGGCTCTACGGCGAGCTGAAGGATCGGGAGAGCCTGCGGAGCGTGCTCGACGAGATCCACGAGGATCTGGCCGCGGTGGCGGCCGCGTTGCCCGTCGAGGACCGCAGGATCCTCGAAGACCATGCGGCCATGGTGCGGGGCCTCGAACGCGACCTTGCCGCCGGACATCCCGGCCCCGCCCACGCCGTGCCGGTGCTCGAGCAGGGCGTCGTGGAGCAGAACGACCAGATGCCGCGGATCAGCCGCATGCAGATCGAGCTCCTGGTGTCGGCGCTCGCCGCCGACTTCACCCGCGTGGCGACGCTCCAGTACACCAACTCGGTCGGGCAGGCCCACATGCGCTGGATCGGCGTCGACGAGGGGCAGCACGAACTCTCCCACGAGCCGAACTCCAACGAGGCTGCCCAGCAGAAGCTGACCGCGATCAACGCCTGGTACGCCGGCGAAATCGCCCACCTGGCGCAGCGGCTCGCCGCGACGCCGGAGCCCGGCGGGGAGGGCTCGCTCCTCGACCACACCACCATCCTGTGGACGAACGAACTCGGCGAGGGCAACTCGCATTCCCAGGAGGATATTCCCTGGGTGATGCTCGGCGGCGGGCTCGGCTTCTCCGCCGGCCGGGCCGTGGAGTTTCCGGGGGTGCCGCACAATCGCCTGCTCCTCACGCTGGCGCACGCCCTGGGCCACACCGGCCTCGAGCGGTTCGGCAACCCCGACTACTGCGGCGCCGGCCCGCTGACGGGTCTTGCCTGACGGCAGTGAAGCGATCATGCTCCGCCACGCATGAGCCACGCCTGCACCGCTGATCCCGACCAGGCCGCGGCCGTGATCGCCACGGCCCGGCGGGTGCTCCTCACCGGGCTCGTGAACGCGGCGGCCGAGGCGGCCGCCGCCGCCTGCGACCTCGCCGAGGCCTGCGAAGCGGCCGTCGACCCGGGAAGCCCGGAGACGGCGCGGACGATCGGGCCGCTCGTGGCCCGGGTCGGATCGGTGACGGCGACGGCGGGCGACCTCCGCGACCGCGCCGACCTCGTCGTGTTCTGGTTCTGCAGACCGGAGACCGTGTCCGACCTCGCACGATCGCGGCCGACGGAGACCGGCGGCGGATCGCCGCCGCAGGTGCTCCTCGTGGGTCCGGCAGGCCCTGCCGCGGCCGGCGCCGTCCCCCTGATCGTGGCCGACGACGCCGCGGTCGATCTCGCCCGGCTGGTCGAGGCCCTGATCCGCGACGCCGCCGTCGATGCAGCCGCCTGCGACCCGGGCACGCTGGCCGCCGCCCGCGATCTGGCTTCCGCGATCGCGCCCGCCGGCACGGTGGGCTTCGTCACGGACTGGCGTCAGGACGCGGTGGGGCTCGCCGCCTGGAGCACCACGTCGCTCGTGAGGACGATCGCCCACCGCAAGCCCGCCTTCGAGGTGCCGCGCGGCGAGCGCGACGACGCCGCGACGGCCGTGTGCACGTGGCGGTACGGCGCCTGCGGGGGGATCGAGCGGGCCGATCGGGACGGTGGCCGGTTCCTGGCCGCGGAGGCCGATGCCGTGCGGCTGCTCGACCGCCGGGAGGTGGACTGCGTCGTGCTCGTCGGCGTTGCGACGCCGGAGGTGTCCGCAGCGATCGACCGCAGGGCCACCGATCTGGCCGTCGTCCGCCTGGTGGCCGACGCAGCCGCCGTGGAGGGTGTCACGGCACGGGTTCGCGACCGGAGGAACTCCGCCCGATGACCCCTGCCGCACCCCAGCGCGTCGTGCTCGCAGCGGGCACGATTCACGATCCGGCGACGGGACGCGACGGCGTGATCGACGACGTCTGGATCGACGCCGGCCGGATCGTGCCCCGGCCGACCGACACGGCCGGCTTCGTCAGGGTCGACTGCTCCGGACTGGTCGTGATGCCGGGAGGCGTCGATCTGCACAGCCACATCGCCGGCCCGAAGGTCGGCCTTGGCCGGCGGATATCGCCCCACCTCGTCCGCCGGGAGGCCGGGCGGGCCGCCGTGCCCACGATCCACGCCACGGGCGCCGCCTACGCCGCGCTCGGCTACACCACGGTGTTCGACGCCGCGATCGCCACGGAGGCGGCGACGCTCGCCCATCTCGAACTCGCCGAGCTCCCGGTGCTCGACAAGGGCATCTACCTGCTGGCGGCCGACGACGCGGCGGTGATCGACGCCCTCGACCGGGGTGACGCCCGCGAGACGCGGCGGCTCGTGGGCGATGCCGTCCGCACGGGCCGTGGCTGGGCCGTGAAGGTCGCCAACCCGGGCGGCGCGGCGTTCTGGCGGCAGGCCCGGGGCGATCACCACGACCTCGACACCCCGCTGCCCGGGCGACGGCTGACGCCCCGGGCCATGCTCCAGCGGCTGGCGGAGGCGGTGGAGACGCTCGGCCTGCCGCATCCGCTCCACGTGCACACCGCGAACCTCGGCCTGCCGGGCAACTGGCGGACGCTGCTGGAGACCATGAAGGCCTTCGGCGGCCGCCGGGCCCACCTGGCCCACGTGCAGTTTCACAGCTATGCCGGCGGCGACCTCGACGAGGGCTCATTCGGCTCGGGAGTGGCTCCGCTCGTCGACCACTTCAACGCCCACGAATCGCTCACGCTCGACGTCGGCCAGGTGTTGTTCGGGGCGACGGTGGCGATGACGGGCGACTCCGCAGCCGCCGAGCACCTCGCCCACGCCACCGGTGTGCCGTGGGCGTCCCACGACCTGCACCTGTCCGGCGGCTGCGGCATCCTGCCGATCGCCTACCGGGAGAAGAGCCTGATCCACGCCTGGCAGTGGGCGATCGGCCTGGAGTGGTTTCTCACCGCACGCGACCCGTGGCGGGTGGCGCTGACCACCGACCATCCCAACGGCGCCCACTTCACCGCCTACCCGCACCTGATGGCGCTGCTGGGCGACGCCGGCTTCCGCCGCGCGGCCTTCGACCGCATCCATCCCACGGTGCGGAAGCGCAGCCCGCTCAAGGACCTCAGCCGCGAGTACTCGCTCCAGGAGCTGTGCATCGTCACGCGGGCCGCCCCCGCTCGGATCGCGGGCCTGCCGCACAAGGGCCACCTCGGTCCGGGAGCGGATGCCGATGTGACGCTGTATCGTCCCGATCGCGACCTGGCGCGAATGTTCGCGCTGCCGGCGAAGGTGTTCAAGGCCGGAGTGCTCGTCGCCGAAGACGGGCACCTCCGGGATCCAATCCCCGGCGTGACGCTCGCAGCCGGCGGAACCCGCGCCGCTTCCCCGTAGCCGCGGGCTTGCAGCCTGCGGAACCCGCGCCGCACATGGTACCGGCTACACTTGCCGGTCACGCGGCAGCCGGCGGCGATCGCTGCCGCGGACCGGATCACGAAACGGACATGCGATGCGAAACCTGACGCGGTCCAACCGCCGTGCGGCCGCGACGATCCTGCTGCTGGCCGCGACGCTGGGGCAGGCGTGCGGCGCCGGTTCGGTCGTGCGGATCGAGGGCGACGCCGATGACGGCTTCCGTCTCATCCGCGACGGCAAGCCCTTCCGCATCCGCGGAGCCGCGGGCATCGATCACCTCGACGTGCTTGCCGCCTGCGGCGGCAACGCGATCCGCACCTGGGACGCCGAGAGCGCCGGCCGCGAGACCGACGGCGAGTCGCTCCTCGACCGCGCGGAGCGGCTGGGAATCACCGTGACGATCGGCCTCTGGCTGGGCCACGAACGACACGGCTTCCGCTACGACGACCCGGTGCAGGTCGAGCGGCAGCGGCAGGACGTCGAGGTCGCCGTCCGCCGGTTCAAGGACCACCCCGCGCTGCTCGCGTGGGGCCTCGGCAACGAGATGGAGGGGCCCACGAGCAACGGCGCCGACGAGCGAATCTGGCAGGAGGTCAATCGGCTCGCCGACCTGATCAAGGCGATCGATCCGAACCATCCGGTGATGACCGTCGTCGCCAATGTCAACGACGACAAGGTGGCCGCGATCCTCCGCCACGCGCCGGCGGTCGACATCCTCGGCATCAATGCCTACGCGGGGGCGGGGGGCGTGGGGGAGGCGGCGCGGCGGATGGGCTGGCGCAAGCCCTACTGCGTCACCGAGTACGGCCTGCCCGGCCCCTGGGAGACGGCCCAGACCGACTGGAAGGCGCCGATCGAGCCGACGAGCCGGCAGAAGGCGGCCGCCTACGCCACCACCACGGCCGACATCCTGGCCGACGAGAGGCAGTGCCTCGGAAGTTATGCGTTCCTGTGGGGCAGCAAGCAGGAGGCGACCGCGAGCTGGTTCGGGATGTTTCTGCCGAGCGGCGAGAAGACGATCACGGTCGATGCCGTCACGAAGGCCTGGACCGGGTCGTGGCCCAGTGATCGGGCCCCGGTGCTGGAGGAGATCGACGTGCCTCTGGCGAACCGGACGCTGGATCCCGCCGCCACCGTCGAAGCGACCGCCCGCTATCGCGATCCGGAGGGCGGGCGGCTGCAGTATCGCTGGGAGGTTCGCCGCGAGAGCGACGACCGCCGGGAGGGGGGCGACCGTGAACGGGTGCCTGAACTGGTCGAGGGCTGTATCGTCACGACCGAGGCCGACGGCCACGTGGTGGTGCGGACGCCGCAGCGGCCGGGGGGCTATCGGCTGTTCGTCACGGTGCTCGACGGCGCGGGCTCGGGCTGCATGGACAACTGGCCGTTCGCGGTCGCCGCCCAGGCCGCCGACGCCTCGCCCGCGGCAGCCGCTCGGCCGTGAGCGGTCGGTTCTGCCCGGTGTCAGGTCACGCCGTCGATCACGGCGGCGAACCGCTCGATCATCCGCTCGGCGGGAAACTCCGCCGCCGCCCGCAGCCGTGCCGCGGCGCCGAACGCCGCCGCCTCCTCGGGCCGCTCGAGCAGGGTGAAGGCGCGCCGGGGAAACTCGCTCTCCGGCAGCGGTGGCACGATCCAGCCCGTCGCGCCGTGCACCACCAACTGCCGGGCGGCGTCGCTCGCCACTGCGACCGCCGGCACGCCGCGGGCCATCGCATCGAGGATCACCCCGCCGCACGCCGTGGTGCCGGGCTGCCACACGTACCGCACCTCGCCGATCAGGTCGGCGACGGCGTCGCAGTGCGGCAGCACGACGAGGCGTTCGGCCAGTTCCTGCACGCGGGCCCGCCGCCAGACCCGCCGCAGCTGCGGCCCGGAACCCACCAGCACGTGCTGCATGTCCTTGCGGACCACGCCAAGCTGGTCGATGGCCCAGACGAGCCGCTCGAGCCGGGTCTCCGCCACCAGCGGAGCCACCGCGAGCGTCCAGCTGCGGGCGGGATCGAGGCCGAGCCGCTCCGCGACCGCCTCGCGCGATCGTGATCGCCCGTCCGGAGCGCTGCCCGGTGGCACCGTCGCAAGCCGGGCGGCCGGGATTCCGTGGCGGCGGCACGACTCCGCCACGCCCTCCGATGCCGCGACCACGACGTCGGCGGACCGCAGGCCGCGTCGCCCCCATCCGCGCCTGACCGGCACGGCGGCATGGGCCACCAGCGCGGTCCGTGGTGCCGCGAGCCGGGCCGCCGCGGCCCACGCCGCCTGCCGCCGGCCGAACGACACGAGCACTCCGGCATGCAACCGGCGGACGAGACCCGCGAGCCGGGCCGCGGCCGCGACGTCGGCCCCGGGCCGCAGGCCGATCGCATGCACGGGCAGCCCGGCATCGCGAAGCCGGCCGGCCAGGCCGCCGCCGGTGGACGTGACGGCGACATGCACGTCGCGTCCCGCGGCCGCGAGGCCCCGGGCGAGGAGTTCGACCTGGCGACCGGTACCGACCGGATCCAGCCCGCGGACGGCGATCAGGATCGGGAGGCTGGCTCGACGCATCGTCCCTGGGCGGCGCGGGCGGCGGTGATGTCGTCGTCGTCGAGCGCCGCGAGGTGCGGCAGGTGCCTCAGGTCGCCGTCGAAATCCAAGCCGTAGCCGACCACGAACTTGTCGGGGATCTCGAAGCCGACGAAGTCGGGCTGGATGTCGACCTCGGCCCGGCCCGTCTTCCGGAGCAGCACGAGGGAGCGCACGCTCGCCGCACCGCGATTTCGCAGCTCCACCAGCAGGGCCTTGAGGGTGTGCCCGGTGTCGAAGATGTCGTCGACGAGGAGCACGTCCTGGCCGGCGAGGTCGGGAAGCAGGTCGAGCCGGAGTTCCAGTTCACCGGGCCGCGTCGCGGTGCCGCGATAGCTGCTGGCCCAGACCATGCTCACCGTCACCGGCCCCTCGAGCTGGCGGATCAGGTCGGCGACGAGCACGATGCTGCCGGTCAGCACGCCCACCACCGTGAGCGGACGCCGTCCAACCTCGCGCTTCACATCGTCGGAGAGTCGGCCGATGCCGGCCGCGAGTTCCTCGGCGGAGAGCAGGATTTCCATCGTGGTGGTGCCCCGGGTGCTCGGCCGTCGGCCCGAGGGCCGTTCCGGCGAAACGAGCAGGATACCGGCCGGACGGGCGGCTAGGATAGAGGCGGTGTTGATCCGCCCGATCGCCGTGCCGATGCCTGCCCCACGCGCCCACTGGTCGGTGATCGACGTCGGCGGGCACGCCTGCGAACTGCACGCGCCGCCGGATCCGCTGCCGGGCCGGGCGTTGATCTACCTGCACGGCGTCCGCGAACGCTGGCTCCAGGACATGCCGGCGCTGACCCGGCTGGTCGAGGAGCATCGCCTGCCCGTGATCGCGCCGCGCACCGGCCGGTCGTGGTGGCTCGACCGGATCATGCCCGCGTTCGACCCGCTGGTCACGCCGGAGCGGTTCGTGGTGGAGACGGTCCGCGCGGAGGTCGGGCGGCGATTTGGCGTCTCCGCGCCCGGCATCGCCCTCGTGGGCACGAGCATGGGGGGTCAGGGAGCCCTCCGGATCGCCTACCGGCATCCCACGGTCTTTCCCGTGGCGGCCGCCGTGGCTCCCGCGATCGACTTCCACCAGGCGATGCGGGAGGCCGGCGACCGCGACGATGGCGAGCATTACGACACGCTCTGGCAGGTCTTCGGCGACGTGGAGCGTGCCCGGCAGGACACCGCCATCCTGCACGTGCACCCGCTCAACTGGCCCCGGCATCAGTTCTTCGCCAGCGACCCGGCGGATGGCCACTGGCATGACGGCGCCGCGCGGCTGCATGGCAAGCTCGTCGCGCTCGGCATTCCGCACGTCGCGGTGCTCGAGTCGCGCGGCGGTGGCCACAGCGTGGAGTATTACGACCGCGTCGCGCCCGATGCGATGCGATTCGTGCTCGACGCGCTCGACCAGGAATCGCGGCGGCTCGCGTGATGCGGGTGCAGGCTGCAAGCCTGCACCTCCGAGAAGCCCGCCGAAGCCGCGGGCGTGCAGCCTGCGGAATGCGGGTCGCTCGCGGTGCGCGCGGCCCGCTCGCACCTCCGCGACGCATCCCTTCACGCCGACGCTGCACTACGTCCCGGGCACTCTCGGCGGGGCCAGCGGCCGCGGCCCTCCGCCTCCCGGAAACCCCGCCGGCGGCCCGCCCGCCGGTCCGCCGCGGAGCTGGTCCATGTCGAGAAAGCGGGCGTCCTCGACATCCACCCGGTTGGCCGCCCGCCAGTAGAGGATCTTGCCGGCCGACGCCGTCGAGGGTTGTGCCCCCGCCTTCAGCTGCCGGAAGAGCTGCGCGTCGCTGCGGCCGTCGCCCTCGAAGACGAGCAGGTCCTTGGCCTCGCTCCACGTCAGCCGGGCGCTGCGGGCGGTGAACGACTCGCCCTCCACGAGCACGTTTCCTCCGGCTCCGAGTTCGATGCTCGACCGCTGCCGCCCCGGCATCGGCGGCGTCTGGCCCACGCCGAGCATGTCGCAGCTGATCGTCACCGTGCCCTCGGGCAGGCCGCCGGCCGCGTGCGGGTCGAGCGTGTCTCCCCGCTTCGTGATCGGCCCCCAGATGGCCTCGACCCGCTGATGAAACTCCGCCGTCCGCCGGTGCAGATTGCCCCGCAGTCCCTTCTGGAAATCGATCCCCAGGTAGGTGAGTTCGTCGCCGCGACGCGCTGCCGCAACCGGCTGGGCGGCCACCTGCCCGGCCCGCGGTCCCTCGGGGGGCGCCATCGACACCGGCTGGCCGACCCGCGTGCTCGTCAGGCGGCCCGGGCCGGAGCCGGTCACGTCGCCGCTCACGCGGTCGAGCACCAGGTCGCGGACGAACAGCTGCTCCGTCGACGTCTCGCCCGACTCGTCGACCGACTCGCTCTCCAGCTTCACGCCCGCGCCGCAGGCGATCTTCGCCACCTCGGGCTGCCGGCCACCCGGCGGCCGCTCGCCGGCCGCGAACTCGAACGGCTGGTCGAAGATCACATCGAGCGAGCCAGATCGCAGGTCGGCGGCGCCGCCCCGGGCAACCACGGTGTCGATGAACCGTGCCTTCTGGCCGTCGAAATCAAGCCGTCCCTTCCAGGTCACGTCGAGCCTGCCGTCGGCGGCGGCAGGAGCCGTGCGCGGCGGACCGCCCGTCATCGAGAACGACTCGAGACCCCCGCCCCCGGCGGCCATCGGCAGCGAAAGCCTGCCGGCGCCGTCCACGGCGAGCCGGTTGTGCCCGCGGTCAAACTCCACCATCGGACCTTCGAGCTCGAGCCCCCTGCCCTTCACGATGGCAGGCCGGCCCGAGACGAGGGCCTTGGCATCGGGCCGCGTCGCCCGCGTGACCTGCATCTGGTCGCCCATGATCTCGATGCCCGGTTCGGCGGCGCCGGCCGGAGCGGGCGAGAGCGGCTGCTCGACGAGACGCACCTGGCCCTCCATCGACATCTCGTCGACCTCGTTGCCGGCCGGCGCGAGGGTCACCTGGCCGCGGACGAGCGCGGCGGTGGCGATCATCTTGCCCCGGGTGGGCGGCTTCGCAGGCTGCATCGGTGCCGGCTGCGGCGCCGGCTGCGGTGCCGGCTGCGGTGCCGGCTGCGGCGCCGGCTGCGGCACGGCGGCCACGGAAGGCGGCGGTGATGCCGGCCGCGGCACCGCTTCAGCAGGCGCGGTGGCGACGACGGCTGGTGCGGGTGGCGGCACGGCCGCCGGGATCGCCGCAGGCTCCACGGTGCGAAACCAGAGTTCCAGCCGGTCGGTGCGGGCGGCGACTTCCTCGGCATCCGCCTCCACCATGCCGCGGGCGAGCAGTCGCGACGGCCGGACGCCGGAGAGATCGGGCCCGGCCCCGGCCTGCGGACGGGCGACGGCCGCATCCTTCACGACGTCGAGCCAGAGGTGCATTTCCGCGGCCGAGAGGCGGCCCTGCGTCTCGACCGCAACGTCCGCATCGCCCGCGAGTGAGATCACGTGGCCGTCGGCCTCCGGCCGCATCCTGAGCCACTGCTGCCAGCGGGCCTGGGCGGGCGGCGATCTGTTCGACCGCATTCGGATCCAGCCAGGCCCGACCGCCAGCAGCGTGCCGGGATCACCCGGCGGACCCGGCAGGTAGTCGATCTTCCGCGACTCCATCTCCGTGCCGTCGGCGACGAGCGACACGGGCTCCTCGCCGTCGAGCAGGATCCGGCGGGTGGCGATGTCGTAGCCGAGCCTGGCCGCCCGCGCCTCCAGGCGTGACCCGGTGGCGCGGACCACGACCGGCGCTCCCTTGGCCTGGATCTCGACCGGTTCCAGGCCGCCGCGGCCCGCGGGGGTGCCGCCGCCGTCGGTCTTCGGCCGTCGCGCGAGCACGATGGCGAGCAGATCGCAGGAGAGCTGCTCGGTCGCGGCAGCGCCGGCGGAGCGGATCACGTCCACGTCGTCCTCGAGCGTGATCACGTTGGCCGACACGTTGAGGCACATGGCCCCGCGGCAGGCCACGAGCACCGGTGGCGACGGCGCGTCGGCGCCACCGGCATCACGGGCCGCGGCCGGCTCCGCACCGGGCAGCATGCCTCCGGCCACGCCCTCGATTCGCATCTTCACGTCCCGGTCGAGTCGGATCGAATCGACGCCCCCGATGTTGGGTCCCTTGTCGCCCGGGCCCCCGCCCGCAGCGGGGCGGGCATTGCCGGGCCGGGGCCGCAGCCGTGCCACCAGCCCACGGCCGCTGCCGCTCGACCGGCCGTAGCGAAACTGCACCATCTCGCCGGTCCGGACTTCGAGTTCGTCGAGCTCCACGTCCCGCGTGACGATCTCCACGTCGTCCTCGGCCGCGGGCGACGTGGGCGTGCCGCGAATCGTGACCTGGCCGCGGAGGCTGCCGCCGACCAGCCGCGCCAGGCGGCCCTGGCGGAGGTCGAGCTGCTCGTCGAACTCCAGCACCGCCCCCTGCGGGGCTGAGAGCACCATCGTCCTGCCAGGCTGGCCGTCGGCCGCGATCCGGTTGCGGTCGGGCAGCACCACGAGCGTGCAGGGCGAGAGGTTGACGCGACCGTCGGGCAGCGAGTGGTAGTCCTTGAAGAGCAGCCGCATCTGCCGGCTCTCGAGCATGATCGGGTTGTCGCGCTCCCAGGACCCGGGAGGAAACACGTCGCCGAGCGCGGCAAGCCGCTGATCGGCCCGCGCGCGGATCGCCGCCGCCTCTTCGGGAGTCATCTCCAGGGCGGCCGCCGAGTCACGAACCCGGGGCTCGACGAACGGCACGACGGCGAGCCGATAGAAGCCCGCGGCCGCGAGCGCGACGAGAAACACCCGCACGGTGCGTCCCAGCCGATGCTCCATCGCCGTTGCGCCGCCTGTCGAGGTTCAGGATCGTCCGCCCGCGTAGCGGGCCACGACGGCGTCCCAGCCGCCGCGGGCCTTGAGCAGCCGCTCGATCACCTCGCGGACCGCCCCCCGCCCTCCCGCCGCGGTCGTCACGACCGCCGCAGCCCGGCGGAGCTCCTCGCAGGCGTCGGCCACCGCCACCCCCACGCCGCACCGCTGCACCACGGGCAGGTCGGGCAGGTCGTCGCCCACGAAGGCGGTCTCCGCCCAGTCGAGTCCGCAGTCGCGGCGCAGGGCCTCGGCCGCCGTCAGCTTGTCGTCCACGCCCTGGCGGACGAAGTCGATGCCCAGTTCGGCCGCCCGCAGCTGCACCACGTGGCTCGACCGCCCGGTCACGATTCCCGTCCGGCAGCCCGACCGCTGCCACGCCCGCAGCGCCAGCCCATCGCGGATGTGAAAGGTCTTCGACTCGATCCCCTGGTTGTCGAACGTCACGCCACCGTCGGTCAGCACCCCGTCGACGTCGAGCAGCAGCAGCTGCACGCGGGCGAGGCGACGATCGAGGTCGGTGGCGTCGGGCATGGCCGGGACTCACAACGGAAATGCGGGGTCAGGCGGCCGCCGCCGACCGCGACGGGGCGAGCAGTTCGGCCGGCACGAGGCCGACGAGGTCGACGACGTCGACGAGCCCCACGGGCCGGCCGGCCGGATCGAGCACCGGCAACTCGCTGAGCCGCCGCGACTCCAGGATCGCGACCGCGTCGCGGAGCCGCGTGCCGGCGGGAAGCGTGGTGGGCCGGGCGGTCATCACGCGTCCGATCGGCTCGTCGAGCACCGAGTCGTGCCGTCGCTCGAAGAGCCGGGCGAGATCGCTGTCGGTGAAGATTCCCGCCAGGGCGCCGCCGTCGTCGAGGATCATCACCGCCCCGGTGCGCCGGGCCGGCAACGGCCGGACGAACACCTCGCGAACCGTGTCGACGGGCCGCGCGGTGCGGCACTCGGCGAGCGGCCGCATCACGTCCTCCACCATCATCAACTGCCTGCCCAGGCTGCCGCCTGGATGGCGGGCGGCGAAATCCTCGGGCGTGAACCGCCGCTGGCTGCTGGTGACGAGCGCCAGCGCGTCGCCGAGGGCGAGCATCAGCGACGTGCTCGTGCTTGGCGCGAGCCCCAGGGCGCAGGCCTCGCGGAGCGCTCCGGTGGCCACGACCACGCGCGCCGCCCGGCCCAGGGCGCTGTCGGCCCTGCCGGTGAGGGCCACGATCGCCACCCGGCGGGCGGCGAGATGCGGCAGCAGCCTCGTGATCTCCTCGGTCTCGCCCGACTGGGAGAGGGCGAGCACCACGTCGTCGCCGCGGATCGCGCCGAGGTCGCCGTGCATCGCCTCGGCGGGGTGGAGGAAGTGGCTCGGCGTGCCGGTGGACGCGAGCGTGGCGGAGATCTTCCGCGCCACGAGGCCCGCCTTGCCGATCCCGGTCACCACCACGCTGCCGGTGCACTCCAGGAGCAGCCGCACGCCGCGGCAGAAGGAGGCATCGAGCCCGTCGGCGGCGCGGAGCACCGCCGCGCCTTCGGCGCGGAGGATCTCGCGGCCGTGGTCGAGGATCCGGTCGTCGTGCGCGTCGTCCATGGGCACACCGCGGGCGGGGAATCCGCGCGGTCCTTCCGCGCGGGGCGGGATGGTAGGCAGACGGCGCAAGCCACGCAACGCGGGTTTTGCCGGGGCTCGGGGCTGCCAGTGCCCCGAACTGTGTGCGTTCCGGTTCTCAGCCGCCGGAGTACCGCTTCGCCATGTCGGCCAGCGTGATGCACTTCACCTTGCCGGCGTTGCCGGCCTGGCCGAACTGCACCATCCGCTCGGCGCACACCTTCTTCATCGCCTCGCGGGAGGGCTTGAGGTAGTCGCGGGGGTCGAACTTCTCGGGGGTCTCGGCGAGCACCTTGCGGATCGCGCCGGTGATCGCCATCCGGCAGTCGGTGTCGACGTTGATCTTCCGCACGCCGTGCTTGATCCCCTTCTGGATCTCCTCCACGGGCACGCCCCAGGTCTGCGGCATCTTCCCGCCGAACGCGTTGATCACGTCCTGCAGGTCCTGCGGCACGCTCGACGAGCCGTGCATCACGAGGTGGCAGTTGGGCAGCTTGGCGTGGATCTCCTCGATCCGCTTCATGGCGAGCACGTCGCCGTCGGGCTTCCGCGTGAACTTGTAGGCCCCGTGGCTCGTGCCGATCGCCACGGCCAGCGCGTCGACGCCCGTGGCCGCCACGAACCGGGCCGCCTCGTCCGGGTCGGTGAGCAGCTGGTCGTGCGAGAGCTTGCCGGTAGCGCCGTGGCCGTCTTCGGCCTCGCCCTCGCCGCTCTCGAGCGAGCCCAGGCAGCCGAGTTCGCCCTCCACCGACACGCCCTGGCGGTGGGCGAGCGTGACCACCTCCTTGGTGACCTTCACGTTGTAGTCGAAGTCGGCCGGGCTCTTGCCGTCCTCCTTGAGCGAGCCGTCCATCATCACGCTCGTGAACCCGTTGTCGATCGCGCTCTGGCAGGTGGCCGGCGAGTTGCCGTGGTCCTGGTGCATCGCAATCGGAATGCTCGGGTAGAGTTCGGCGGCGGCGAGCATCAGATGGCGGAGGTAGTTGTCCTGCGAGTAGCTGCGGGCGCCCCGTGAGGCCTGCACGATCACCGGCGAGTCGGTCTCCTTCGCCGCCTCCATGATCGCCTGGATCTGCTCCATGTTGTTGACGTTGAAGGCGGCGAGGCCGTAGCCGTGTTCGGCGGCGTGGTCGAGCAGGATCCGCATGGGGACGAGGGGCATCGCTGGGTCTCCGGAGCAGTGAGGCGGGGGCCGTCTGGGCGACGGCGGCGGCGATCATACGGCAAAGCGGCGCGTGATAGAATCCCTGCACCCACCTGACAGAACCACGGACCCCGCCGCGCCATGGACCTGCGCCCCGTGACCGACCCGCTCCGCGGGTTTCTGTTCGTCGCGGGCGGCTGGGCCTGCCTCGGGCTCGCCGTGCTCGGGGCCCTGCTGCCGTTCGTGCCGACCACGCCGTTCGTGCTGCTCGCGAGCTATTGCTTCTACCGCGGCTCGCCGCGGATCCATGCCTGGCTGCACCGCTC
>JBJTQP010000098.1:0-5360 GCA_046075685.1 Planctomycetaceae bacterium
GGTGAAGTCCACGCCGTTCTCCGACCGCTCGATCACGTAGCCGGTGGCGCCCGCCACCGGCTGCCACGACACCACGAACGAGGCTCCGCCCCCCTGCCTGATCGCCGCACCCGCCGGCGCGGGCAGCGTGTTGACCGCCTCGGCGGCATTGATCATGCCGGAGAACGACACAGTGGCGAATGTCGCCTCGTTGACCACGGTGGCGGTGTTTGCGGAACTCAGGAGCCCGATGTAGACCGTCGACGTCATCGAGACCGTGACCGACCCGACCGTCGTCCACGACACGCCGTCGGCGGAGCGGGATGCGGTGATCACGCTTCCTGCGCGGGCGAGTCGCACCCACGTCGGCGTGAACGCTCCGGCGGTGCCGTTGACGGTGGCGGACGATCCGCCCGTCGTGGCCCTGGAGATCAGCTGCACTCCCTGCGTGGCCGTGGTGGCCACGGCCACGTGCTTCGAGTTGGCGGCGAGCGACTCCCGGATCTCCACGCCCGCCTTCGCCCAGCCATTCGTGTTCTGGATGCCCGTCACCCGGGCCACGATCGAGCCGTCGCCCGTCAGCCTCTGCCACGCGAAGCGGAACGAGTCGGCCGTGCCGCCCACGGCCGTCCCGCCCCCCGCCACGGTAAAGGTGCCCCCGCCGAAGCCCGCGTCGCCGAGGGCGCCCACGGCCCCGACGTCGGCCGACGCCCAGCCCGTGGGCAGGTCGTTGACCGACAGGTCGTACATCCCGAGGTCGCCATAGTTGCCGTGGCTCGACACCGACACATACCACGTGCCGCTGCCGACCGGGAGCACGATCTGCTGCTCGTTGGTGTCGCCGTCGCTGGCTGCCACCAGCGTGCCCGTCGCATCGAACACCTCGACCTTCGCGTCCAGCCCGGATGGCTTGGGGGGCACGACGGAGATCACGGCACCGCCACTGCCGGCGGTGAACGAAAACGTGTCGACGTCGGTCATCCGCTCGATGACCCCTGCGATCGACCGCATCCCGTTGGGGGCCGTCAGGGCCGAGGCGGTGGCGATCGTCCCGCCGAAGTCGTCGGTGCGGAATCCGTCCCCTCCGGCAGGCTGATACTTCTTGATCACGCCGGCGATCACGGCCACGTCGTCCTGCAAGGCACTGGCCGAATTGTCCGGGTGCCCGATGAACCACTTGTGGACGTCCTGGCGGTAGTCCACGCCCATGATGGAGCCATGCAACGAGTCGTAGCCGTTGGAATACTCGCTGGTCTTGTTGCCAAGGAGGTCGTACTCCGACTGGTGTCGCAGGCCGAAGTTGTGGCCGAGCTCGTGGGCGATGCCCGACACCCGCGACTCCGCCGTGGAGCTGCTGACCCACGACTCGGGCTTCGAGTTGGGGAACACGCCCACATAGCTGCTGCCGCCGGTGATGTCGTTGCTGATCACGATCCAGGCATACGGTACGGTCGGCTTCACGGTCGTGACGTTGACGTCGAACATCGCGAAGTAGGCCGAGGTCTGCCGATGGGTCTCGATGATCGTTTCCGCCTCGGCGGCGTTGAACGTTGCCGGGTCGCCGTCCACGTCGTAGGCGCCAAGCTTGGTTCCATCGCCGTCGAAATCGAGATAGATCGCCGTGGGCGCCCCGGGCAGGCTGTGCAGGTCGGGCAGGCCATTGGCCGCTGCGGCGCTTGCCGTGGCCCCGCCATCGAGCGTCGGAAGCCTTCCGGTCGATGCCGCGAGCAGCACGTCGAAGGACTGGCCGACGTCCCATGCCTGCCCGCTCGGCATGAGCGACGTGACGGTGCCCGCGGATGGTGCGGGCTCGGTGAGTCCCACGAAGACATGACCAGCACAGAGGGCGTGTCGAGGTTCCAGACGCTCTGCCCACAGGGCAACGCCTGACCGCTGCCGGCGGGATCGCCGCCGGGCTCGATCGCTGCTGATGCGTGGAAGGTTGGTCATGATGTCGCTAGAGGATCCGCTGCCCGGTCATCTCGGTACGCTGAGCCCATCATCGCGGTTCACTCTTCAGCCGTCGATGAACCGGTAGGCATCAGCACCTGCGAGATGATGCGTGTCTCTCGGGAGCGCAACGACGCACACGCCACGTGGTGGGAATCACGGCGATGAGTCGTGAATCGTTTCAGGCGGGGCGTTGCATCGCCCTTGCGATCGACCGTTCACGAACGCGAGGCGTCGTCTGACCGGCGACGACGCGCTCGCACCACGGCACCCGCGCCGAGTACCAGCAACGCGGCGCCCGTCGCAATCGGCTCCGGCACTACGATCAGGTTCACCTCGTTGGGCGTTGACGTATCGACTGCAAACGAGAGCCCCGAGGAGAGCGCGGGAACGGTCCCGAGCGACAGGCCATTGTTCGTGAGCGCGCCTGTGTAGGTGAACAGCCGCCACGTGTTCCCCTGGGTGGCTGACAGGAAGCTCCCCACGCCGATCTCGCTCACGTTGAGCGTTCCATCGAGCGTGAGACTGCCCGCCACCACAGCGAGGTCGTTCACCACTCCACCCGCGGTCGTATTCGTGCCGTTGAGTCCATAGCTCAACAGTGATCCGGAGTCGATCGCCAGATCGTTGACGAAGGACAGTGTTCCGACCGAGCCCGAGACTCCCGGTGCGATTGTGCCCAGCGCCGAGACATTGCCGAGCACCGTTCCGGAGCCCATCAGCCACTGGGTCGCCGCCAGGGAAAAGCCCGTGTTGGTGTCGAACACCCCTCCACTGGCCACGCTGATCGTGCCGCTATTGGCGATCGAACCGGCGGCACCCAGTTTCAGCGTGCCAGTGCTGATCGTGGTGTTGCCGGTGTAGGTGTTGGCATTCCCGAGGATCACGATCCCAGAGGAGCCAGTGCCCAACTTCGTGAGCCCACCCGCGCCCGAGAACACGCCCGCGAGCGTCACGTCGCCGACGGCGTTGGCCGCCTGCTGCGACGTGTCGATCGTGAGCCCGCCCGTGAGCGCTACGCCCGACAGGATCGTGAGCCCGGTCGTGGCCAGGTCGTCCTTGTTGAGGACAATCGAGCCCGCAGACGGCAAGGTCACGTTGGTGTATTCGACGGTCCCGGCCGTGGTCCGGGCAGCGAGCCCGCCGCCGTCTTCGATGGTGACGGCATTGGTCACTTGGCCGCCGGTGGGGGCCGTGTTTTGGCTTACCAGCCGATTGCCGTTCCTGACCCGCACGCTCCCGGTGCCGAGGGCAGGGCTGCCCGCAAAAAACGCCCGCTGGCCCGAATTCATCGCGAAGTCCCAGTTGACGTTCGCGGTTCCGGTGGTGACGGCCAGCAGCGACAGGCTGGCCGAACCGGTTGCGAGCACGGTGTTGCCTGCACCTGTGAACCGCCCAGCCTGTAGGTTGCCGCCATTGATGTTGAGTGTTGCGGTGCCGGCGCCGACCGTGATGCCACGGTTCGCGCCCAAGCTGACCGCGGTGGTCGTTCGCAGCGTGGCGCTGCCTGACATCTGCAGGTGATCCGCGGTGAACGAACCGGGGGCCGGCCCCAGACTGCTGGCGTTGCTGATCTCGATGGCGCCATTCGTGATCGAAGTTGTGCCGGTGTAGGTGCTGGAACTGGAGAGAACCACGGTGCCCGAGCCGACCTGCGACACGCTGATCCCGCCGCCGATCACGCTATTGAAGTGCGTGCCTGAGGAGATCGTGTCGCTGCGGTTGAAGACGAGCGTGCCGCCGGCCGAGCCTGTGAGCACACTCGACGTCGAAAGCCGGCCGACCGTGCCGCCGTTGCCAAGTTGGAGCGTGCCCGTCGTGATGTTCGTGGTGCCGGTGTAGGTGTTGGCGCCGCGAAGCACGAGACGACCGGACGTGCCCGTGCCAGACTTCACAAGACCACCGACCCCTGAGAACGCGCCGTCCAAAAAGACGTCGGCAACGGCGTTCGTGCCGCCCTGCGACGTATCGATGGTGAGGTTGCCGGCGAGCGATCCACTGGACGTGATGGTGAGACTCGACGTGGTCTGGTCGTCCTTGTTGAAGACGACCGAGCCCGACGAGGGAAAAATCACGTTGGTGTACGTCACCGCTCCGCCGGACGATCGGGCCGTCAACCCTGCGCCACTGTCCAGCGTGAGGGCGTTCGCCAAGGTGCCGGGCGCGGTGCTCTGGCTGGTGAGCCTGACGCCGTTGCGCACCGTCACGGCACCCGTCCCGAGGGCATTCGCGCCCTCGAAGAAGGCTCGCACTCCGTTATTCGCAGCAAAGTCCCAGTTCACGTCCGTCGCAGTCCCGGTGGTATTGGTAAGCGTCGTCCCATTCGCCCCCGCTACCGTCGCAGTGTTGCCGGCACCGGTGAGCCGCGTGGCGATTGTCAAGCCACCACCGTTAACGCTGATCGTACCGCCCCCTGATCCGATGGTGATGCCGCGGTTCGCACTGATGGTGGCGGTCGCGGTCGTCCGAAACGTGCCGCCGCTGGAAATCTGAAGCTGGTCCGCAGCGAACGAACCGGGCGTGGTCCCCAAGACCCGCTCAGCGCCAACTTCCAAGGTGCCCGCGGTGATCGAAATCTTGTTGCTGATGGAGTTGCCGGTATTCGTCAGGATGAGTTTCCCCGCACCGTTCTTTACAAGCAGGGAGTTTTGCGTCGTGTTCGCCTGGACGGTGCCCGAGAAGGAGACAGACCCCAAGCTGTTGACCGTGATCGTGGCCGGCAGGGTGTTGGTACCCATGTTCATCACCACGGCTGAGCCGGTCACAGTCCAGTTTCCCGCTCCCAATGGCGAGGCTGCGGTACCAAAAACGAGGGTGCCAATGGCACGCTGTTGATCGTTCGTCACCGTCACATCCGAGCCGATGTCGGGGCCGAATGTGGCCGTAAATGCCGTCCCAGTGCCGATGGTGCCGCCCGACCAGTTGCTGGTGGTGTTCCAGGAGCCGCTCGTCGTCGCCGTCCACGTGCCGCTGGCTGCCAGGGCGTCGCCGCAGGGTGCCAGGCCCAAGAAGGCGGCCACAAAGAGGACAGCCGCGGTCCTGACGGCAACCCGGTGATGAGTGAAAGACACGTCGAATCCCTTTCGCGACGCCATGAGTCCGCCCCTGTGCGTGGTGACGCGGGCCTGGCGGCCCGACTGGGTGGTGGCGAAAACTTCACGAAATCCCCGCCAGCAGTTACTTCCCCCCAAGCCGGAAAAAGTGCCATGTGGCAGCAGGAAGCGGCCGAAAACCGCACCACCGCCCGCGTGCGCCCCCGCGATGGAAGGGGGCTCGTGGCAGCGGGAGCACCTAGTTCGCATCGTCGTTGAGGGGCTCGTCCACCACGAAGGGCTCCGGGAAATCCGCGGCCCGGTCGCCCCCCCGCGAGCGGAGGCGCTTGTCGTTGATGCCGCCCTTGGGCTGGTTGAGCGGGATCTCCATGCCGCCGA
>JBJTQP010000099.1:0-3601 GCA_046075685.1 Planctomycetaceae bacterium
TGCGGCGTCGGCCCGCGTGCCGAGATTGCCGATCGCCAGCGCCGTGACGGCGGGCCGCAGGGGGTGGTTCGGAGCGAAGACGCCGTGGTAACGGTGCCGGTGTTTTCGTGGCGGCGGGACGAGGTCGGCCAGACGATCGAGAAACTCTCCCGGTGAGAAATCGACGACGCCGTTCTTCCCCGGTGCGGTGGCCTTGCGCCTGCGGCCCGGTCCGACCCACTGCCAGCGCTTGTGGCAGGGCAGCGAGTAGCAGATGCGTTCAGGGCCGCCGTCGCGGCGAGTGTGCAGGGAGAGCCGCTCGAGCGCGAAGGCAGGGCGGGCGCAGTAGCGAAGGAGGTGCTCGAGGCTCTTGAAGTAGGTTGGCACGTCGCGGTCCACGAGTGCGACGCGGACGCTCGCGTCGATGGAAAACCCGAACTCCTACACCGGAACCACGGTCGTCTCCGCCGGCACGCTCGAACTCGCTACGCCCGCCGCAATCGCGTCGAGCACGCTTCGGGTCGAAACCGGCGGAGCGGCACGGGTCGGCGGCTCTGATGCCACCGTGGCAGGCCTCGATCTCGCCGGCGGGCTCGTCGACGTCGCCGCCGGCGGCATGACTGTCACGGCCGGCATGTCGCCGTCGGTCCTCGTCGCTGGGCTCGTGGCTAGTCGCGGAGATGGCTCCTGGACGGGGCCATCGGGCATCACATCGTCGGCGGTGGCCGCCGCAGTGGCCGGCGGCACCCCGCGGGCGGTCGGCTGGGTCGACAATGGCGACGGTTCCGTTCGCTGTTCATACTCGGCCCCCGGCGACACCAACATCGACTTTTCGGTCGACATCCTCGACGCGGCCAATTTCCTCGCGCTCGGAAAGTTCGATTCGGAACGCCGGCGATGTGGGTGGAAGGTGACTTCGGCTACGACGGAGTCGTCGACATCCTCGATGCCGCCGACTTCTTCGCGACTGGGCTGTTCGACACGGGGTCGTATGCACCGGCCTCGACCGCCATGACTGCGGTCCCGGAGCCCGTGCTCACGGGTGCCGCGCTGCTCGCGGGCGTCGTCGTCCTCAGCTGTCTCGGCAGACGGCATGGCCCGGTCAGGACCGCAGGCACGTCACGAGCCCGCTGACCGCAGAGGGGCCCGGGCCTCCATCCTCGAGCCGATTTCGGCATCGAATCCGCCTGGAGCGGCCGATTCGCTCCCGCCCAGGGCCGGAGGTATCCTCGGACCGTTCGGGATGGGAGGCCATCCCCTCACCATTTCGAGTCCCGCGGGCACGAAGCGTCTCATGTCGGAGCGAGCGATCATCCTGTACGGTCTTCTGAGCATCGCGGTCATTCCGCTGCTCGTGCTGCTGAGCCGATTTCTCGTCAACGTCAACTCCAACGCCATCGCGATCCTCGAGCGACGGTTCTTCGGCCGGGGTCTCGCCCCGGGGCGCGTCTTCGCACTCGGCGGTGAGGTCGGACTCAAGGCCGGCTACCTCGCGCCTGGGCTGCACTTCATTCCCTGGCCGATCGTGCGCGTCGTGATGAAGCCCCGCTTCATCACGATCGGCGCCAATGAACTCGGGATCGTCGAGGCGACCGACGGAGTGCCGCTGCAGGCGGGCCGCATCTTCGCGGACGATCCGGCGGGCGAGCACCACGACAACTTCCAGCAGCCGGTGCAGTTCCTCACGAATGGCGGAATCCGAGGAAAGCAGCTTCGCTTCCTGACGAACGGCACCTTCAAGATCCATCCGGCGCTGTTCCAGGTCACGCTCATCGCCAAGACCGTCGTGCCCGAAGGGCAGATCGGCGTGATCACGGCCGCAGACGGCGCGCCGCTCGCGGCCGGCCAGCTGCTCGGACGCAGCGTGCCCGATCACGACAATTTCCAGAAGGCGGAGGCCTTCCTGCGAAACGGCGGCGAGAAGGGACCGCAGATCGATTTCCTCCGCCCCGGCACCTACAACATCAACACCGAGATCTTCGCCGTGGAGATCCGTGACGCGATCCAGGTCAACGAAAACGAGATCGGCATCATCGATGCGCGGGACGGCCTCGCCATGGCCCGCAGCGATGTCGTGGTGCACACGCCCGACGACATGAACGGATTCCAGGACGGGCAGATGTTCCTCGACAAGGGGGGCATGCGGGGGCCCCAGGAGAACATCCTCACGCCCGGCACCTACTACATCAATCCGTACATGTTCGCGGTGTCGAAGCGGAAGCAGACGCTCGTGCGGCAGGGCGAGGTGGCAGTCCTGATCTCGAACATCGGCAAGGACCCGTCCGCGTTCGAGCCCACCGGGGACGAACCGCATGGCGACGGGTCGCGCACGCGTCATGTCGTACCTAAGGGCTTTCGCGGCATCCAGCGGGAGGTGCTCGGGCCAGGGGCGTACAACATTAACCCGCTGGCGTACTCGGCGATCATCATCCCCACGACCACGAGGTCGGTCGACTGGAGTGCGGAAAAGGCGAAGCCCGGCGAGATCGCGGCATTCGATCCCTTCCAGGTCGTGTCGCACGACGGCTTCGAAATGAAGGTCGAGGTCCGGTGCCAGTACCGGATCCTTCCGGAGAATGCGCCGTACGTCGTCCAGAAGATCGGGTCCGTTGAGGAACTCGAGAAGAACGTGATCCATCCGCAGATCGACGGCATCTTCCGCGCCCAGGTGTCGCGGTCGCCTGCGATCGCCTACCAGCAGAACCGCGCTGAGGAGCAGAAGGCGGCGGAGGAGGCGGTCCGACTGGATCTCGCCAAGTACCGCGTCGAGGTCGTCTCCGTCATGATCACCAACATCCACCTGCCCGAGGCGCTGATGAAGACGACGCAGCAGAAGAACCTCGCCGAGCAGGAGAAGTCGATGTACGACGCCAAGAAGGATGCCGAGCAGCGCCGCATCGAGTTCGAGAAAACCAAGGCCGAGGCAGACGCCCAGGTGAAGATCATCTCCGCCGAGGCCGGCATCAAGGTCGCACAGCACGAGGCACGGCAGGTCGAGGAGCGGGCGAAGGGCGATGCCTCGAAGGTCCGAATGATCGCCGAGGCTGAGGCATCGAAGACGGCGCAGATCGGCGACGCCGAGGCCAGCGTGGTGCGTTCCAAGGGCGAGGCGCAGGCGAAGGCCTACCGGGACCAGGTCGACGCGCTCACGGCGCAGGGCGTGACCACCGTCGAGGTGATGAAGGCGATCTCGATGGCCGGTCTGAAGATCACCCCCGACGTGCTCGTCTCCGGCGGCGGCGATGGGGTCGAGGGGGGTGGGTTGGTCCAGGTTCTTCTGGCGAACCTGGTTCGTCAGCAGCGGGTCGATGCACCCGTGCCGGCCGCTGCCACCGCCCCGGCGACCCCGCCTCAGGCCTGACCCATCGCGTGCCGCCGATCGGTGGCCTCATGCCACGATCTCCCGGACGACGCGACTTCCCGGCTTGGTGACGTTCGAGAAGGATAGCCCGGTCAATGGCACCTCCGCACCGGACTTCGAAGGATAAGACGGTCAACGGCACTTTCGCAAGCGATGGCCGGGGCACTGTCGCCCCGTGACCGGGAGTTTGGCCTCCATGGACCGGATGGTGGAGCCTGCCGGCACTCCGCCAGACAGGGATGGAGCGGGATTGCGCGGCGA
>JBJTQP010000100.1:0-29161 GCA_046075685.1 Planctomycetaceae bacterium
AATCCAAACGGTGTGTCAGGCCCGGGCGGCAAACGCCCGGGCCCACGCCTTTGCAGTCGGCCACTCTCCGGCCTTCGTGGAAGCAAAGGCCGACCCGCTGCTGGCGAGCAACCGCCAGGCACCGTTGGCCGCGTTGCGAACGGCGACGTCGGAGCGGCCGTCGGCATTGAAGTCGCCCACGACGGCGAACTGCCCGCTGGAGAGGTAGGTCCAGACGGCCGGCTCGGTGAACGCCGATCCCGTGCTCCTCGACACGCACCAGCCGCCATCGGATCGCTGACCGACGAGATCGGTGCGGCCGTCACCGTCAAAGTCGCCGCCACGGACATTCGTCCACGCGGTGTCGGTGGCCCAGGTGCCGAACTTCACCGGCGTGAAGGAGCCGCCCGTGCTCACCAGCACCCGCCAGGCCCCGTTGGCCGAGTTGCGGACCGCCACGTCGGCTCGGCCGTCGGCGTTGAAGTCGCCGACCGTGCCGAACTGGCTGCTGGAAAAGAAGGTCCAGATGGCGGACGAGAACGCAGTGCCGGTGCTGGCGGCAACCACCCAGGCCGAGTCGCTCCGCTGTCCGACGAGATCGTCCTTGCCGTCGCCCGTGAAGTCGGCGGCGAAGACGTTCGTCCAGGTGAGGTCATTGTTCCAGCGGCCAAAGCGGCTGGGGCTGAACGTCGTGCCGGTGCTCGCAAGCACCTGCCAGGCGCCGTTGGCCGAATTGCGGACGGCGATGTCGTCCCGGCCGTCGGCGTTGAAGTCGCCGACCGTGGGGAACTGAAAGGTCGAGAGCGTCGCCCAGGGCGTCGGGGTGGCGGTGCCCGAGGGCGTCGTCCGGGTCACCCACCACGTGCCGGCCGCCGTCTGGGTGGCGGTGTCGGTGCGACCGTCGCCGTCGAAGTCGCCGGTGACCGCGTTGACCCAGGTCTCGCCCGCGGGCAGGGCGACCGGCGCCGCCGTCGTGAACCCGCCACCCGCGGCACGGCTGATGATCAGCTCGGAGCCGCTCAGGCCGATGACCGCGTTCGGGGCGGCCGGCGGAGGCGCCGCCACCGTGACCGCGAACGTGTCGTCGACGAACGCTGTGGCGTCGTAGATGCTGGCGGCCCGGACCGTCACCGAGCCGGTCCCCGTCGCGCCCGGCGCGTAGGTGAGCGTGAGGCTGCCGTTCGCCTCGATCGTGGGCGTGACGAGTGTCGGTGCGGTGGTGGACACCGTGTAGACGAGCTCGCCGACCCGGACGATGTTCGCGAACTTCACGAAGCTGTCGGGCGAGAGCGTGTCGGTGCCCACCGCCGCATTGGTGAAGCCGGGGTCGGTGCTCGGGTCGGCGCCGGGCACGTTCCGCAGCGGCACGGTGTCGAACGGCGAGGAGTAGCCGAACCGCGGCACCTTCGCCATCTCGTCGACGGCCGTCATGCCGCCGCCGAGCACCCGGCCGAAGACCGTGAAGCCGCCGTTCTGGCTGTCGAGGTTGGCGGAGTTGTCGGCGAGGTTGAAGAACCACTGGTTGGTGGCGCTGTTCGGGTCGCTGCCGAGCTTCGCCATCGCGATCGTGCCGCGGACGTTGTTGGGGGTGGTGGTCGTCGACGGCTTGGGCTCGTTGACCACCGCCGGGAACTGCGTGACATTGCCGATCGAGATCGGCGTGCCGGTGACGGTGAAGCCACCCCCCTGGACCACGAAGCCCGGCACGGAGCGGTGGATGAACGTGTTTTGGTAGTGGCCGCCGTCGACGTAGGAGAGGAAGTTGGCGGCCGTGGCGGGCGTGGTCCGCAGCCGCCCCTCGCCCGGCTGGTCGAAGAGCTCGACGTAGACCTTGTCGTTGGGGGCCGCGGCGTTGACGTCGAACCGCACGATCGTGCCGGTGACGTGATGGTCGTCGAAGTGGCCGGCCAGGGCGATCGTCGCCGGCGTTGCGCCGGGAGTCGCCGTCACGTCGGCCAGGGACGCGAGCACCTCGACGTGCATCACCTGCCGGTGCTCGAGTGGCTCGACGCGTCCGAACGACTGCTTCCGCTTCATGAACGCACCACGCGATGAACCGACCCTGACGGAATTATCGCCCGGATCCGGAGACCGTGCCAGCCATCAGTCGTACGTCGGCCGGCCCCTTTTGGTTCGCCACCGGCCGTCAGGCCCGGCGTTTTCCCATCGCCCGGACCAGGGCCGCCCCCATGTCGGCCGGGCTCTCCGCGACCTCGATCCCGGCGTCCCGCAGCGCGGCGAGCTTCGCCTCGGCCGTGCCCTTGCCCCCCGAGATGATGGCGCCGGCATGCCCCATCCGCTTGCCCGGGGGGGCCGTCCGGCCGGCGATGAAGGCCGCCACCGGCTTGGTCACGTGCCGCTTCACGTACTCCGCCGCCTCCTCCTCCGCGCTGCCGCCGATCTCCCCCATCATCAGGATCGCATGGGTGTCGGGGTCGTTCTGGAAGAGCTCGAGGATGTCGGTGAACGAGGAGCCGACGAGCGGATCGCCGCCGAGGCCCACGCAGGTGCTCTGCCCGTGGCCGAGCTGCGTGAGCTGCCAGACGGCCTCGTAGGTGAGCGTGCCCGAACGGCTCATCACGCCCACGTGGCCGGGCGTGTGGATGTAGCCGGGCATGATCCCGATCTTGCACTCGCCGGGCGTGATCACCCCCGGGCAGTTCGGGCCGACGAGCCGGCTCGGCGAGGCCTTCACGACGGGCATCACCCGGGCCATGTCGATCACCGGAATCCCCTCGGTGATCGCGATCACCAGTTCGATGCCGGCGCCGACGGCCTCGAGGATCGCATCGGCGGCGAAGGCCGGCGGCACGAAGATCATGGTGGCGTTGGCGCCGGTGGCGTCACGGGCCTCGGCGACGGTGTTGAACACCGGCAGTCCGGCGACCTCCTCGCCCCCCTTGCCCGGCGTCACGCCGCCCACCATCCGGGTGCCATAGTCGAGGCAGCCACGGGTGTGGAACTCGCCGACCTTGCCGGTGATGCCCTGACAGATGACCCGCGTGTCGCGATTGACGAGGATGCTCATGGAAGTGTGGTGTCCGGGGGTGGGATGTGCGGTCAGGCCTTGGCGGCGGCCACGACCTTCTTCGCGGCGTCGGTCATGCCGTCGGCCGTGATGATCTTCGCGCCGCTCGACGCGAGGATCTTCTTGCCCTCCTCGACCTCGGTGCCCTCGAGGCGGACGACCAGCGGCACGGTGAAACCGATCGTCGTGGACGCCTCGACGAGGGCGGTGGCGATCGTCGTGCACCGCATGATGCCGCCGAAGATGTTGACGAGGATCGCCTTGACGTTGGCGTCGGAAAGGATGATCCGGAAGGCCTCGGTGACCGCCTTCACGTCGGCCCCGCCGCCGACGTCGAGGAAGTTGGCCGGCTCGCCGCCGTGCAGCTTCACGAGGTCCATGGTGCTCATCGCCAGGCCGGCACCGTTGACCAGGCAGCCGATCGTGCCGCTGAGCTTCACGTAGGAGAGCCCCGCGGCGGCGGCCCGGAGTTCGGCCGGATCCTCTTCAGCGTCGTCCCGGAGGGCCGCGATGTCCTTGTGGCGAAACAGGGCGTTGTCGTCGAAGGTCATCTTGGCGTCGAGGGCCACGAGGGTGCCGTCCTTGGTGAGCACCAGCGGGTTGATCTCGACGAGCGACGCGTCGAGGTCGACGAACGCCCGGCAGAGCGTGCGGAAGAAGGCCTCGGCATGCCGCCATGCGGCCGTGGGCAGGCCGAGCTTCGAGGCCAGCAGGCGGGCCTGCCAGCCGCCGAGGCCGCGGTCGGCGTCGAAGGGCTCGGCGAGGATCAGTTCCGGGGTCTTCGCCGCCACCTCCTCGATGTCCATGCCGCCCGCGGTGCTGGCGATCAGCACCGGCGAGCCGACGCGACGATCGACGAGCACGGCGCAGTAGAGCTCGCGGTCGATGCCGCAGCCGCTCTCCACGAACACCTGCCGCACCACCTGGCCCTCGGGGCCGGTCTGGATCGTGACGAGCGTGTTGCCGAGGAGGTTGGCCGCGATCCGGCCGGCATCGGCGGCGGTCTTCGCCAGCTCAACCCCACGCTGCTCGGAACCCTTCACCTTCCCCTTGCCGCGGCCGCCGGCGTGGATCTGGGCCTTGACGGCGCAGACCGGCGTGCCGAGCGCGGTGAACGCCGCGGCGGCCTCCTCGGGGGTGCGGGCGACCTTCCCGGCAAGCACGGGCACGCCTGCGGCACGGAGGAGGTCCTTGGCCTGGAACTCGTGGATCTTCATCGCGGTGGGGCTCGCGGCGGGAGGAATGGCCGTGGATGGCAGCAAATATCCCCGAAAAACCCGGCTTCGCAACCCGCGGCGGCACGCCGGCCGCGATGCGGCATGCCGTCAGCGGGCCGGGCTCGCGGCCGCCGCAACGGCGGCCTGCCAGGCCACCGGATCGTCGGCCGCGATTCGCTCGCGCTGCCGCACCGCCTCCGGCCGCGGGCAGGCCGTCAGGTAGCCTGCGACCGCGCGGCGGACGAGCGGATCATCGGGGCCGAGCGACGTCCAGAGCGCGGCGATGCGGTCGACGGCGTCCCACTGGCCGTACCGTGCGAGATCGACGGCCGCCTCGGCCGCCACCGCGGGGTTGTCAAGCAGGTCGGCCGTGGCTGCCGCGATGGCCAGCCGGGGGACCGAGTCGGCAAGGCTCTGCCACGCGAACCGCAGCGCGGCCAGCACGTGCCGGGCGTCGCCGGCCCGCGTCGTGCCGGCGACCAGCCCCTGGCGGCGCAGGAATGCGAGGCCCGCCTCGCCGTCGGCCACGAGCAGGCCCGCGAGAATGCCGTCGTAGCCGGCGCGAAGATCCGCCGCCGGCGCGACCACCGCCGCCTCGAGTGCGGCGACCGCCGCCGCCTTCACGCCGCCGCCGGCCGCACGCGCGGCGAGCCCTAGGGCCAGGCCGTGAAAGCCCCGCCGCCGCTGGTCGCCATGGGGATCGCCAAGCCGTGCCGCGAGGTCGGCCGGGTCGAAGGCGTCGGCCACCTCCCGCACCGCCTCGAACGGGGCACGGCCGAACTCGGCGAAGGCATCGGCGGCGATCGCGGGATTCGGGTGATCGAGCCGGGCGGCGAACCACCGCAGTCTCTCCGCGGCCGGCTGGTCAAGGGCCGGAGCCCGGGAGACGTGGTCGATCACGGCCTCGTCGGCGGCAACTGCTTCCCACCGCGTGCGAACCCCGTCGCGGGTGCCGAACAGCACCGCCGTGCCGGCGACAGGCTCCACGACGCTCGCCTCGACCGCTTCCCGGGCCGGCTGCGGCGGTCCGCGGAGCGCGGCGACGATCGTGAACTGCTGCACCACGAGTCCGTCGGTGTCGCGCCGGGCCGGACCGTCGGCCGCGGCGACCGCGACGGCGTCGGCTGCGTCCCGCCGTTCGGCCAGCGATCGGCCGACGACGCCGCAGAACGGGCAGGCCGAGGCGCCGGCGACGAGCATGCAGGCCCAGGCGACGGCTGCAGCCGCGATCATGGCCTCACGTGACCGTGGCGGCGGGCGCCGGCGACAGTCGGGCCCGCCAGTAGGGCGTGGTGCAGAGCAGAAGCCGGCCGGTGCCGCGGAAACAGTAGGCCAGCTTCTGGCCGGACATCCAGTAGCTCAGCAACGACCGCGCCGGCCGCCGCACCGAGAGGCGGATGCCGGAGGTGTGGGCAACCACGAACGGCCCGTCGGTGACGAGCTGATCGTCATCGAGCGTGACTTCCTCGACCGGGCCCGGCACCGCGAGCACCACCTGGCCTTCCCCCTTGAGCGCGGTCTTGTACCACAGCAGGCCCTGGTCGGCCCAGTAGGCGGTCCACATCGGCTCACGGTGCACCGAGAGCTTCACCTCGCCGTCGCTCGCCCAGAAGCACTTGGTGTCGAGGATCCATCGTTCGCCGGGATTGATCCGCATGACGTGAAAACCACCCAGCGAGGAATCGAGGTACACGCTGCCGGTGCCCTGGTAGCGGGGCCGGAGCAGCGACTCGTCGGAGAACAGCGACACCCACCAGGCCTTGAGGGTCGGAAAGGGCACGTCCATCGTGATCGTGCCCTTGTAGTGGTTGAGCGCGCCCCGCTCCGTGCGGACGTCGTCGTCGTCGAGCCCGACCTTCACCCACCGCATGCCCTCGGTGGCCTCGATCTCAAACGTCGCCATCGATGTCGACCTCCGCGCCGCGGCTGACGCCCCCCTTCGTCCAGTCGACGCTCCAGCCGGGGAAGGCGACCTCGGGATAGGGATCCGCGACGATCGGCTCGGGCGAGGCATGCACGATGTCGAACTGCCGGTCGGCCCGGATCCGGCCCAGCCTGAAGAACTTGTCGGTGTGCTGCGTGCGGGGATCGAGCCGCACCCGGCCGCCGGGGCCGTCGAAGGCCAGGCCGTCGCGGAAGGCCTGCCGGACGGCCTGGCTGTCGAACGAGCCCGACTTTTCGACCGCCTTCTTCCAGAGGTGCACGAGGCACCACGCCGGCTCCATCGGGTCGTCGGTCACCCGGTCGTGGCCGAACTCCCGGCGGAAGCCCTCCACCCAGATCCGGTTGGCCGGCGTATCGAGGCTTTGGAAGTAGCAGCACGCGGCATAGTGGCCTGCCACGTGCGCAGGCGGGAGGCTGCGGAGTTCGTCCTCGGCGATGCTCGTCGACACGACCGGCAGCTTTGCCGGATCGACCTGCGCGGCGGCGAGCGCGGCGAACAGGCCGAGGTTCGAGTCGCCGTTGACGGTGTTGAGCACGCAGTCGGCCCCCGATTCGAGCACCTTCCGCACCACGCCCGAGAAGTCGCGGTCGCCCAGGGGCAGATACTCCTCGCCGACGACCTGGAGCTCCTTGGCCTGGGCCTTGAGGTGCTTCTTCGCCACGAAGTTCGCCGTCCGCGGGAAGACGTAGTCGGAGCCAACGAGGAACAGCTTCTTGCGGAGCCCGCCGCCGGCACCGGCGAGCCAGTCGAGGGCGGGCATGATCTGCTGATTGGGCACCATGCCGCCGTAGACGATGAAGGGGGACGACTCGTTGCCCTCGTACTGCACGGGATAGAAGAGCAGCGTCTTCGCCTCCTCGACGATCGGCAGCACCGCCTTGCGGCTGGAACTGGTCCAGCATCCGAAGATCGCCACCGCGCCCTCTTCGAGCAGCTGGCGGGTTCGCTTGGAGAACAGATCGGTCCGCGAGCGGGTGTCGGGGGCCCGGACCACGATCTGCCGGCCCAGCAGGCCGCCGGCCGCGTTGATTCGCTCGACGGCGTGAAGCTGGACGTCGCGGAGGGATGTCGCGCTGATCGCCAGCGGCCCGGTCTGCGAGTGGAGCATGCCGATCATGACTGTCTTCACCCGCGGCGGGATCCCGAGCGAGCAGCCGGCGAACAGGGCCGGGGCGAGGGCCCGGGCGGCGGCGAGCGTGGCGGCCGCACCGCCGCGGAGGGCGTCGCGTCGCGTGGGACGGGGGGCGGGCCGCATCACTCGTCCTCCATCCGCTCGTAGAGGGCCTCGAAGGCCTCGGCCGTGATGCACACGTCGCCCCGGAACGGCTGGTTCATGTCGAAGATCAGGTGCATCATGATCCCCAGGTAGGCCGCGAGGATGCCGCCGAGCATGAGCTGCGTGAGGAACCGCATGTCGAACAGCCAGCAGATCGCGATGTTGAGGATCGCTCCGAGGATCATCACGTACCACATGGAGGCCGGCAGCGACGACTTCACCGAGAAGAGCCGCATCTGCCGGGCCTCGAGGAAGTCGTTGAACTGCCGGAGGGCCTCGGCGTGGATGATCTGCTCGGCCGGGGTGGACGGCTGGAACTCCAGCAGCCGGTCGTAGAAGGCTGCCGCGCGGATCGAGCCCTCCTGCGGCACGATGCCCCGCTGCTGCAGCGGCCAGGCGTACTTGATGACGTACCGCGTGTAGTCGCGGAGCAGCCACTTGAGGTTCTGGGCATGGGGCTCCGGATAGCGGGAGACGTCTTCGTAGAGGGCGGAGAGGGCCGCGGCTTCACGAGTGACGTTGGCGCCCGCCTCGCTGACACCCTGATAGGCGGTGACGGCGATCAGGCCGAGCAGCAGGCCGTAGAACACGCAGAAGCAGGAGAGCACGTAGCCGACGATGTCGTTGGAGCCGGCCGTGTACTTGACGAACTGTCGGAGGATCGGCCGGACGATGATCGATCCCAGCCAGTAGAAGCCGACGAATGCGGCGATGAACAGGAGCGACAGCCGCCACTGCGGCACGTCGTAGAGCCAGTACCACCATTCGGGATCGAAGACGTGCATGTGATCGCGGTGGCGTCGGCGGGCGGGGCGGGGACGGGGTGCGGCCGACCGTCGACCGCCGCGTTGTGGGAGCGATGGTACCACCGCTGCGGATGCCGGGGCCACGAGGCAGCCGCCGGCGTTCCCGGCTACTCCACCCGCTCCCCGTCGAGGGCGTAGATCGCCAGGTGCCGGCCGTCGGGCCCACGGAGCTCCGCGACGCGAAACGTGCCTTCCACCGCCACGGGACGGATCGAGAACTCGGCAGTCATGCCCGTCTGCATCCGCACCACCACGCAGTCGTGGAGGGCCGCTCCCGGTCCGAAGCAGCACTCCTGGTTGTCGCGGACGAGCACGAACTGGGTCAGGCCGCTCTGCTGAAAACTCGGGAGAATGTAGCCCCGGATCCGCACCCGGTGCCGCTCGAGCTCCCGCACGCGGGGCGTGAGCCGATCCAGGGAGAAGGGTTCGCCCTTTTGCATCTCGAGCTTGATGTCGTCGAACGTGATGTCGCGGAGCGCCGCCGGAGAGGCTGCCCGGGCGGGCTTGCCGACAGCCGCCGAGTCGGCCGCCGCCGCGGGGCCGGTCGCCGGCGGCCGTGCCGCCGTGCCGCCGCAGCCGACGCCCCCGATGGCGAGCAGCACGAGCGATCCGCGAAGCGTTTCGGCAGTCGGCATGTCAGCGGATGCGGGCCTGGTCGAGGTGGTAGAAGACGCCGCCCTGCACGTCGGAGGTGCCGGCCGGCTGGACGCGGAAACGTCCCGCGACCTTCGTCAGGTTGGGGGTGAAGTCGGTGCCGGCCGGATCGGCGAGGTGCACGAGCACGCGGTCGGTGATCTTGGGATTGCCGCCGAAGCAGCAGTCGCCCTGGTCGCGGACGAGCAGGAACTGGACGAGGCCGTGCTGCTGCTTCCCCGGGTAGATGTAGCCCTTGAGCAGCACCTCCCTGCCGTCCACCACCTGGGCCGACGTGGGCACGCTCGTGGGTGACTCGCCTTCGGCAGGCTGCAGGTCGGCGTAGGAGAGCCGCGCGAATCCCGCCGGCAGTTCAGTGGCGTACTCGTAGGCGTGGGAGGCCACGCTGCCGGCGAGGATCAGGCTCGCGGCCACGAGCGCCGCGATCGCCATCAGCCGGCCGGTCACGTGGGGGCTTCGCCTGGCGATGTCGCGAAGCGCCACGACGGCCAGCACGGCGGCCAGCAGCGGCACCGCCGCGAGCGACCAGCCCAGGAACGCCACCGGCGATGCGGCCGCGACCGCGGCGGCCGCGATGGCCGTGCCGGAGACGGACCGGTAGTCGTCGGTCTCGTCGGCGGAGCGGTCGCTCCGGTGACTGGAACCAGACGGCGAGTCGAACAGGCCCGTGCCCATGGCGGCGTCAGCGGTCACCGGCTGTGCTCGGCCGCATGGCGGCCCGCGACGCAATGGCGATGGCGGTCACCACGGCGGCCCAGACGATCCACTTCCAGCGGGCCGACGCGGGAGCCTTCGCGGCAGCGGTCACCGCCGCCGGCCGGGCCGGATCATGGCCGGGCTGGTCGTCGGTCGCCTCGTCGTCGCCGAGCACGGGAGCGACCGTGATCGAGCCGGGGGCGATGGTCGGCTCGTCCACGGGTGGGCTGCCGCCGCCGGTGGCTTCATCGTCGTCGGGGGACTTCGAGCCCGCGGCCACGAGCCCGGCGATCCCGGCGAGCGTGGCCGCCCGCCGTACCGCCTCGGGATCGATCGCCTCCAGTTCCTTCACGGCGGCCGCGGCCTCCGGGAGCGGACAGGCGCGGAGGTAGTTCACGATCGGCTCCCGGACGAAGATGTTGTCCGCGGTCGCCTCCTTGAAGAGCGTCACCAGGCGGTCGACGGCCGACCAGTCCTGCCAGCGGGCCAGATCGGCGATCACGAGATCGGCGAGCTTCGGCTCCGCGAGCAGCAGCCGCAGCGACGCGAGCACGCGGTCGCGGGGCACGAGGTCCGACTCCTCGCCCAGGAACCGCAGTGCCATCACGGCGGCATAGGTTTCGGTGAAGGGCACGTCCCGCCCGGTGCGGTCGAGGAACAGCCGGTCGACGAGGTCGAGCGCCGCGGGGCCCTCCAGCGCCACGTAGCAGGCGATCAGGGCATCGAGGCCGCTGCGGGCCTCGAGCTGCCCGGGCGTCAGTTCGTCACCGGCCAGCAGCCGCCGGATCCGCTCGGCGTCCGCCTTCGAGCCGCAGACGCCGAGCATGGTGGCGTAGAGCCGGCGGCGGTTGGCCTGCACCGTGGGGTTCTCGATCCAGGCGAGCAGCCGGGCCGCATCCATCTTCTCATTCAGTGCCCGGACGTCCGCGTAGGGGGCGATCGCGAACTCGTCGTAGGCGTCGCGGGCGAGGGTCTCGTCCGCATCCTCGAGGTAGTCCTGGAAGAAGGCGAGTCGTTCCGGGCCCTTCTCGGGCAGGCTGCCGAGTTTCCGCAGGTACTCGATGCCGCGGTCGCTGACGCGGACCGGGCTCGACCAGACGAGATTCGGAGGCTCGACGCCCATCAGCAAAAACAGCGTGCCGGCCGGCCTTTCCTCGAGCATGATCGTCTCGACCGGTTTCGCATCGCTCCCCATGAGCCCCGCATCGGCGACGAGATCGCCGCCCTTGAGGACCTCCACGACCTCGAACTTTCCCTTGGGCAGCGGACCGTCGGCGGTGGGCGCGAGGGCCGCCGCCGGGGGCGATTCCACGAGCCGGGCGATCACCGCCGCCGGGCTCTGCGCGATCTCCTGCGAAAAGGTCAGCGAGACCGCCGAGCAGAACGGGCAGGCGCGGACCGGCGCGGTCACGACCGCAACGGCCAGCAGCGCCAGGCATCCGGTCAGCAGGATCCTCATGGCGTCATCGTAGCCGCTGGCAGGATGCCGAAAAACGCCAGCCGCCGCGCAAGGTCGCGACCGTCGACCCGGCAGGCTCCCCGCGTTGCCTGCGGTGGACCACGTGGAACAGGCGATGAACGGCGTTTTCACGCACGGGCAGGCGTGCACCACGGGGCCGCCTGCCGCCCGGGATCATCACCCCAGCCACCGGGCGACGTCGGTACGGTAGGCGGCCAGCGCCGGCACGAGGGCTGCGAAGATCGCCAGCAGGATCAGCGCCGGCACGAGCAGCAGTTCGGCGGCCGGGGCCGCCGACAGCAGGCTCGCCGAGACGCCCGCATTGGTGGTGATCAGGGGGCCGATCGCAGCCACGATCCCGTGGCCGAGCACCCAGCCCGCGAGGCCGCCGCCCAGCGCCAGGATCACCGCCTCGATCAGCACCGTGGCCAGCACCTGCCCACGGCGGGCGCCCAGGGCCCGCATCACTGCCACGTCGCGGCTCCGCTCCAGGGCCGAGCCGATCATGCTCACGAGGATGCCGATCGCCGAGACGATCACCACGAGCGTCGTCACCAGCAGGAGCAGCAGCTGCAGCGGCCGCACGAACAGGCCGAGCAGCACGCTGATCTCGCGGATCGGCTCGGCCGCCTGCCCGTCGCGGCCCTCGTTGATCTGCGTCTTCAGCGCCATGGCCGTCAGCTCGGCGGGCAGCCCGGGCTGCGAGACCGTCTCCACGAGGATCGCCGTCACCTCGCGCTGCTCCCGGGGCAGCGGCGGCGGCGGCACCTCCGGCGCGGATCCGCGGCCCGTCCGCCGCTCCACCGGCATGCCGTCGACCGGCTTCGCGTGGCCTTCCTGCAGGTAGAAGCCCTCCATGTTCACGTACACGCCCCGGTCGACCGGCGTGTCGGTGCGGGCCAGGATGCCGCTGACGGTGAACGGGTCGTGCACCAGCCCGTCGTCGGCGCCGTGCGTGGGCGCGAAACTGTCGCCCACCTTCAACCCCAGGCGGGCCGCCACCTCGCTGCCGAGCACGCCCCCGAAGAACTCGTCGTCGCGGAAGGTGCGGCCGGCGGCGAACGCGAACGGGCGGGCCGCGGCCGCGACCACGGGACGGCCGAGAAGCCGGCCGAGCCAGCGGGGGAGCGCCGCCGGCGGACCGCCATGGGTGAGCCTGTCGAAGTGCGCGGCGCTGGTGCCCACCACCCGGAAGCCGCGGAAGTAATCGCCCATGCAGATCGGCACGGCGGTCTGCACGCTGCCGGCGTACCGGCCGGCGACGCCGTCGGGCCGGGCCTCGGCCGGCAGGAACTCCTCGTAGAACGTCCAGGGCACGTTCTCGATCGGCTTGCTGACCAGGTAGACGCTGTTGAGCACCAGCTGCAGCGGGCTGCCCTTGGCGCCCACGATGATGTTGTAGCCCAGGCCGGAGCCCGAGCGGAACGCCTGCGTGACCACGTCGCCGATCACCAGCGTGGCCACCACGAGCGCCACCCCGAGGGCCAGCGAGAGCGCGGTCAGGCCGCTGGTGAGCAGCCGCTGCCGGATGTTTCGCCAGGCGATGCCGAGGAGTGACATGGTGGGGAACGCTCCCGTCAGCCGTGGTGGGCGGCCGCGCGGTTGAAGTCTTCGAGCCGCAGCCGCGTGGCGAACCGGGCGGCGACCTCCGGCGCGTGGGTGACGACGAGCAGGGCCACGTCGTGTTCGGCGCAGGTGGATGTGAGCAGGTCGATCACCTGATCCTGGTGCGCGGTGTCGATGCTGGCGGTGGGTTCGTCGGCGAGGATCACGCGGGGCCTGTTGGCGAGGGCCCGGGCCACGGCCACCCGCTGCTGCTGGCCGATCGAGAGCTCGGCCGGCTTGTGATCGAGACGGTGGCCGAGGCCGACGGAGGCGAGCAGATCGGCGGCCCGCCAGCGGTCGGGCCGACCGCTGCCGAACGACATCGCCACGAGCACGTTCTCGAGCGCCGTGAAGCCGGGCAGGAGATTGAACTGCTGGAACACCAATCCCAGGGCGTCGGCCCGGAGGCGGTCGGTCGCCGCCTCGCCGAGCCGGGTGAGATCGGTGCCGCAGACCCGCACCCGGCCGGCATCCGGCCGCATGATGCCGGAGATCACGTGGAGGAGCGTCGACTTCCCGGAGCCGCTCTGGCCCGTGAGGGCGACCTGCTCCCGCTCCGCGAGCGTGAAGCGGTCGATGTCGAGCACCGCGACCGTCTCGCCGCCGGGCATGGTGAACGCCTTGCGGACGTTCTCGAGTTCGACCACGGGGACGGACATGCCCGCGATTCTATCCGGCGGGGCACCTCCGGCGAGTTTCGCGGGGCTCGGGACCGGCTGGCGCCGCGGTCCGGCGGGGAACGATTGAGTGAGCGTCGCGGAGGCGTGTATCATCCGGCCCCGCCTCCAGGGCCCAGGCTTCCGCGATGGAGCGGATCGCTCGGGCCCCAATCCCGTCCCAGGAGTCTCGTCGTGCCCATTCGCGTCGGCATCAACGGTTTCGGCCGCATCGGCCGCCTCACCTACCGCGCCATCTACGAGAAGTACGGCCTCAACGGCGACGTGCAGGTGGTGGCCCTCAACGACCTCACCGACGCGAAGACCAACGCCCACCTGCTCGAGTTCGACTCCAACTACGGTCCCTTCAAGGGCAAGGTCGGCTACGAGGGCAACGACCTGTTCGTCGACGGCAAGAAGATCCACGTGTTCGCCGAGAAGGAGCCCGGCGCGATCCCGTGGGGCAGCCAGGACGTGCAGATCGTGGTGGAGAGCACCGGCTTCTTCACCGACGCCACGAAGGCCGTGGCCCACAAGCGCGACAGCGTCAAGAAGGTCGTGATCTCGGCTCCGGCCAAGAACGAGGACCTGACGATCGTGCTCGGGGTCAACAACGAGATGTACGACCCCAAGAAGCACCACGTGATCTCCAACGCCTCCTGCACCACCAACGGCCTGGCGCCGGTGGCCAAGGTGCTCCACGAGACCTGGGGCATCGACCGGGGCCTGCTCACCACGGTGCACGCCTACACCAACTCCCAGAAGACGGTCGACACCGCCGCCAAGGATCTCCGCGACGCCCGCGCCGCGGCGATGAACATCGTGCCCTCGAGCACCGGCGCCGCGAAGGCGGTGGGGCTGGTGATCCCCGCCCTGCAGGGCAAGTTCACCGGCATGGCCTTCCGCGTGCCGACGCCGACGGTGAGCGTGGTCGACTTCACGGCGCTGCTCACCAAGGATGCCGCGCCGGCCGACATCAACGCCGCGATGAAGAAGGCCGCCGAGGGGCCCCTCAAGGGGATCCTGCGATACACCGACAAGGAACTCGTGTCGACCGACCTCAAGGGCGATCCGCACAGCTCGATCTTCTCCGCCGTGGACACGATCGGCCTCGGCAACTTCGTCAAGGTGGTGAGCTGGTACGACAACGAGTGGGGCTACTCCAACCGCGTCGCCGACCTGCTCAACTTCCTCGAGGACCGGGGGCTGTAGCCGAGCCGCCGGGACGCCGTGCCGTCACCGGACAGGGACGGTGGCGTCGGTCTCCAGCACCGCGCCTTCCGGGCCGGTGACTCGCGCCGCCACGCGGACGTGGTCGCCGGACGGTCGGCTTCCCGTCCAGCGAAGCGGGAAATGCATCCCGCGGAGCCGCGTCGTCGGCCGAAAGTGGCCGGCGGCCTGCTCGGCGGGGATCGACCACGACGCCAGCGGCGTCACTGGGTCGGCAGCGTCGAACACGGTGATCGACACCTCCCCGGGGGCCGGCACCAACTTCTCGGCGGCGTTGCGGGGTTCGAAGGTGACGGCCATGCCGTCGCTCAGGCCGTCGCCGTTGTCGTCGAAGCAGGCCGTGGTGGCGGCGTTCATCACCAGTCGCACCGGGCGGCTGTCGGCGAGCCGCTGCTCGTGCGTCACCGGCACGGCGACCGGCGCGGTGGCCGGCACGGCGACAGGCGCGGGCCGTGTGGCGGCCGCATCGGCCGGGGGCGGGAGATCGAGCGGAGCAGGCTCCGAGATGGCCGACGGCCGCACGGGGAGCGGCGGAATGTTGTCGAGCGTGGGCGGGGCCAGCGGCGTCTGGGCCGGCGTGGCGGGGGCGGGGATGCGCTCGGGGATCTCCAGTGCGGGTGGCACGCCGCCAGCCGGCGGCGACGACCGGGGTGACCCGGCCCGCGATCGGCTCAGCGAATCGCCGGGGCTGACGCCGAGTTGCTTGCGGAGACTGGCGTTCTCGCCCGACAGCATGTCGAGGCGGCTGCACGTGTCCTGCAACTCGTCCTGCAACTGGTAGATCTGGTCCTCCTGGTAGCGGAGTTCCCGCTCGAGCAGCTGCTGGCTCAGGTCGCTCTTGCAGCCTGCGATCGCGGTGCAGAGCATCGCGACGGCAGCCGGCCAGCGGCCGGCGGTCCACGGCGTGCGACGCGGAGACCACATCGAAACGACTCCGAACGGCTGCGGAGGGTCTTGGGGCCGCCACCCGGGGGCGGCTGCCAGCCTGCCTCGGCCGGGCGGGGGACGCTAGCAGATGCCGCGCCTGCCCCGCAATCGCAGGATCCGCCGCGGATGCCCCGTATTTTCAGCCGGCGGTCGATCCGCCGGCCGGGCCTCAGCCGGCCTTGCCGGCGGGCATGCGTTCGATGACCTCGTCGATCAGCCGGTAGTCGCGGGCTTCGTGGGCCGACATGAAGCGGTCGCGGTCGGTGTCCTGCTCGATCTTTTCCAGGGGGTGGCCGGTGTGCTTCAGCAGGATGCCGTTGAGCTTGTGCTTGATGTTCTTGAACTCCTTGGCGTGGATCATGATCTCCTCCGCCGTGCCCTCCATCCCCGCGAGCGGCTGGTGGATCATGATCCGGGCGTTCGGCAACGCCCGCCGCTTGCCCGTCGCGCCGGCGGCGAGCAGCACAGCGCCCATCGAGGCCGCCTGGCCGATGCAGTAGGTGGCCACGTCGCAGGTCACGAACTGCATGGTGTCGTAGATGGCCAGCCCGGCCGTCACGCTGCCGCCGGGAGAGTTGATGTAGAGGTGGATGTCGCTCTTGGGATCGTCGGACTGCAGGAACAGCATCTGGGCGACGATCGCGTTGGCCACCTCGTCGTTCACCTGCGTGCCGAGGAACACGATGCGGTCCTTGAGCAGGCGGCTGTAGATGTCCATCGCCCGCTCTTCGCGGCCGCTCTTCTCGATCACGTAGGGAATCAGGGGCATGGCATCAGGGGGGTTCGAGGGACGGGGCGCGGGTCAGTCTTTGGCGTCTTCTTCGGCCACCGGAGGCCTGGTGAGGATCTCGTCCACGAGGCCGTAGTCCTTGGCTTCGGCCGCCGAGAGGTAGCGGTCGCGGTCTGTGTCCCGCGCGATCCGCTCGATCGGCTGTCCGGTGTGGTGGGCCAGGATCTCGTTGAGCACGGCCCTGGTCTTGATGATCTCGTCGGCCTGGATCTCGATGTCGCTCACCTGTCCGCCCACCTGGCCATACGGCTGGTGGATCATCACCTTGGCGTGGGGCAGCACGAAGCGCTTGCCCTTGGCGCCTCCCGCGAGCAGCACGGCGCCGCCGCTGGCGGCAAGCCCGACGCAGTACGTCGCCACCGGGCAGGAGAGGATCTGCATCGTGTCGTAGATCGCCATCGTCGCCGTGACGCTGCCGCCGGGCGAGTTGATGTAGAAGTGGATGTCCTTGCGGCGATTCTCGCTCTGCAGGTAGAGGAGCTTCATCACCAGTTCGTTGGCGTTGCCGTCATAGATCTCTCCCTGCAGGAGGATGATGCGGTTCTCGAGCAGCAGGTCGCCGAGCGTCATCGTCCGCTGCCGCTGGTAGTCGCGGTAGGCGGTGGACGCCGAGGCGGCGCGAAGGGGCTGGTTCGAAGCCGACGAGACGCGGTCAGGGAAAGACATGGGCTGCTGCTCGGGGGGGACGGATCAAACTGCCGGCTCGGAAAGGCCGCCTAGGCCCGCTGGCCCGGCCTGGCCGTCGGCTCCGGCTGCGTGGCGGTCGGAATCTCCTCCTCGCCCACCACCACGCCGCAGACGGCATGGTCGATCGCCTCGGCGTCCGGGCGGGAGAACTCGAACGGCGTGTCCTTGAAGGAGGCGTGGGACGTGATCAGGTCGATCGTCTTCCGCTCGATGATCTGGTTGCGGAGCACGTCCATCAGGCCGCGCCGCTCGAGGCTCGCCCGCACGCGGCGGGGCGACTCGCCCGATTGGGCGGCGACGGCACGGATCTCCTCGTCGTAGTCGGCCGCCGTGTCGGCGACGCCCTCGTCTTCGGCGATCCGCTCGAGGATGAAGTGCTCCTTGAGGGCCCGGGCAGTGCTCGCCATCACGCTCTGGCGGAGCTCGTTGACATGGCGGCGGATCGAGTCATCGTCGAAGCCACTGCGGCGGAGTTCGAGGATCGCCCGCTCCAGCTCGCGCTGGGCCTGCCGCCGCAGCAGCGCCGGGGGCAGATCCCACGACGCGGAGGCCGTCAGCGCGCTGGCCACCTGCTGGCGGACCTGCCGCCGCCGGTGCCACTCGAGCTGGCCCTCGAGCTGCTTGCGGACGGCCGCCTTGAGGTCGTCCGCCGACTCGAAGCCGCCGAGTTCCTCCAGCAGCGTTGGCGTCATGTCCGGGAGTTCGAGCCGCTTGACGTCGAGCACGGTGAGGTCCATGGTGACGTCCTTGCCGCGGACGTCCTCGAGGGCCGCCTCGTCCGAGACCTTCACGGTGGCCGAGACGGTCGTGCCCGGGGCCGCCTTGGACACGAGTTTTGCGAACCCGGGCAGCGAGGCATCGGCAAAGGAGAGCCGGTCGCGGACGACGATCTCCGCCTCGTCGGCCTCCGAGAGCACCCGGTCGCCATCCTTGAAGGCGATCTTGGCCACGATCAGGTCGCCCACCGACGGGGCACCGGCGTGGGGTACGAAGCGAGCCCGTTCCCGCAGGTGGCTCATGAGGGCCTCGTCGACGTCGGCGGCGGTGATCTCGCGGGCCGGCCGGGCGATCGAGAGGCCCTTCCATGCCGGCAGTTCGAACTCGGGCCGGACCTCGATCGAAAACTCGAAGGTCATCGGGCCTTCGTCGGGCAGGAGCACGGCATTGACGTCGAGTTCCGGTTCGCTGATCGGCGAGAGCTTCTGCTGCTCCGACACCTGTGACATGGCGTCGGTGAGCAGTTTCGAACGGATCTGGTCGCCGAGTTCGGTCTTGAACCGGTTGCTGACCAGCCGCCGCGGTGCCCGCCCCGGCCGAAAGCCCGGGAGCAGCGCCGTCGGCATCAACTCCCCGATCGCCTCGTCACGATAGCGGTCGATGTCCTCACGGGGGATGGTGACCTTGACCCGGCGCTGGCATGTCGAGACCGGATCGATCGAGACCTCGAGCGCGAGCGGCTTCGGCAGGGCTTCGGCGGCTTCGGGACTGGCGACGGCGGACGCATCGGACGCTGACATGGAGGTTTCCGGAGCGGTGATCTCGGGACCACTTCCCTCCCGCCCACGGAGACGTCCCGGGGGAGAGCGGTTGTGGGGAGGGAACGACACCGAGGCCGGGGCGACCGTGCCAGGCGTGGCTGGCGGGTCGTCGCGACATCGACGCACGGGACGAAGCGGGTGATGGGATTCGAACCCACGACAACCACGTTGGCAACGTGGTGCTCTACCAACTGAGCTACACCCGCGAGTGACGCCTGCCGATTCGGGGACCACCGCCGCGGCGGATGATCCAACCTGCAAAACGCCCCGTGATTATAGGGTCGAGGCACCTCGCCGCAAGGTCTCCCCGCCCGTCAGCCGGGAACGGCCGACGATGCCTGCCGCGGCGAGTTGGCCGTGGATGGAGGGCGGGTACACTCGGAATCCAAGGGTTTTCCGGCCGGCGACGTGACGGCGGCGGAAGCCTCTCGACATGTGGTTTCGATCAGCCCCGTGGACGCTCGCCGCCCCATCCCGTCGCCGTCCCGTGGCCGTCGCCGCGATGCCGATCGCGGCGACGTCTCGGTGAGCGTCGCATGACGCACTCCGCAGCGAGTCCGCGGCGGGTGACGGTGCTCGACCTCGCCGCGGCGCGGCAGCAGGGCCGCCCGATCTCCATGGTGACGGCCTACGACTGGCCGACGGGGAGGCTGGCCGACGAGGCCGGCGTCGACTGCGTGCTGGTCGGGGACAGCGTCGCCATGGTCGTGGCGGGACGAAGCTCGACGATCCCCGCCACGCTCGAGCAGATGATCTACCACGGAGAGATCGTGTCGCGGGCCGTGGCCCGTGGTCTGGTGGTGGTCGACCTGCCGTTTCCGCTGCAGCACCTCGGCGTGCGGACGGCCGTCGAGGCCAGCGCCAGGATTCTCAAGGAGACCGGCTGCCAGGCCGTGAAGCTCGAAGGCACCGCGGGCCAGGCTGACGTGATCGCGGGGATCGTGGCCGCCGGGATCCCGGTGATGGGACACGTCGGCCTCCGGCCGCAGGCGGTTCACCAGCTCGGCGGCTATCGCATGCAACGCGACGAGGATCGCCTCCTCGTGGACGCCAGGGCGGCGGCGGATGCGGGAGCGTTCGCGGTCGTGCTCGAGTGCATCCCCCGGGCGGTCGCGGCCTCGATCACGGCGGCCCTGCACGTGCCCACGATCGGCATCGGTGCGGGCCCGGACTGCGATGGGCAGGTGCTCGTGATGCACGATCTCGTGGGGCTGTCGCCTGACCGCGTCCCGAAGTTCGTCCGGGGCTATGCCGACGCCCGCGGCGTGATCGCCGACGCCCTGAAGCACTGGCGGATCGACGTGGAGCGGCGGGCCTTTCCGGGCCCATCCGAGACGCTCGGGTGAGGAACAGCGGCCAGGCTGCCGCGGCCTCGGATGGCGGGCAGGCGGGGTCCTAGGGAATCACGACTTCGTCCGAGATCACCACGGGCTTGCCGGCGGTGATGCCTGCTGGAGTCGGCATGACCGCACCCGCCGCCGGTCCTGGCGATCCACCTGGACCAGCCGGCACCGAGACGCCGGCCGGCAGGCCGCCCTCCACCACCGTGCCGCCGCCTTCGCAGGAACTGCATCCGCCCGCGGCGGGTGCCGACTCGCAGCACTGCTGCTGCTGACCGCAGACGCGGGGCTGCGCCGCTGCCGGAGCGACCGCTCCAGGGGGCGTGAATCCGGGCGGCAGGTGGCCGAAGCACTTCTCGTACTTCCACACCTCCAGCGCGATATACCGCTCGTTGAGCGACTTGCAGCCGACCGCGGTCAGGGACGCGACCGCCGTCGCCGAAACCAGAACCCGTCGAATCCAGCGGGAGTGGATCCAGGTATGGGGGATCCAGGTGCAGTGAATCCAGGTGCAGTGAATCCAGGTGCAGGCATGCATCGTTCCGTCTCCTCGGGCGGCCGTCGGCGGCCGCGAAGCGGCGGGGAACGGGATGGGCGAGGTCGCGGCATACCGCGGGGATCGCCGAAGGCCACGCAACCCTACCCCATGGAGGATGCGCGGCAACGCCGCGGGGATGGACCGCAGGCGGGGCCGGCCTTCGAGATGGCAGTCCGTGCGGGTCGTGTCGGAAGCACGGGCTGCCCGTCGCGTCGCCGGCTCGATCAGCCCTTGCGGTGACGGATGCGCGCCCGCATGCGCCTCTTCTTCTGTCCCAGCTTCCGCCGTCCCTTGCCCGTTTTTTTCACGCCCATGCACCAGACCTCCACGTGCCCGCAGCCGCCGACGGCGGCCCTCGCGATCGCGAAGGTTGTAAGATGACGCTCCCACGCTTGCAAGCGGACCCGGCGGTGACGTGCGGCATGATCATCTTCTTCCCCACCTACGCCAGCCGGACGCCTCACGGCTGGACTGCGCGGGTGGCGGGGATGGTTGCCAGCCCCCTGCCGGAGCGGAGCCGCCGGCGCACGCTGGCCATCGCGGTCCTCCGCCGGCTGCTCGATCTCGACGAGGGCGAGATGGCGTCGGACGTCTTCCGGCGTCGGGCGGAGATGTTTCTCTTTCGCCGCGTGGCCGGGCAACGGGTGCGGATCATGTTCGGGGATCGTGCCGTCGATGCCGGATACTCGGATCGCGCGGGTCACTTCGAGACCCGGGTCGAGTTCGACGACGACTTCGCGGCCGCCTGGTCGACCGCCGGCCGCGGGGCCGTCCGCCGGATCGACTACACCGGAAACGCCTCGCCCGACGGCTTCGGCGAAGGCCCGCACGAGTCAGGGGCGGGCTGCGTGCACCTGATTGGTGAATCCGGCCTGTCGGTGATTTCCGACATCGACGACACCGTCAAGTTCAGCAACGTCGCCGACAAGCGGGAACTGCTGCGCAACACGCTGCTGCGGGACTTTGTCGCCATCGAGGGCATGCCGGACGTCTACCGGCGCTGGCAGGAGGCCGGCCATGCGTTCCACTACGTGTCGAGCAGCCCCTGGCAGCTCTCCGACATTCTGCGGGGGTTTCTCGATGATGCGGGCCTGCCCGCCGGGTCGATGCACCTCAAGCTCTTCCGCCTGAAGGATTCGACGCCGCTGGGACGCCTGCCGTCGCGGAAGCGGGGCAAGCGGCGGACGATCGACCGGATCCTCGATGATTTTCCAGGCCGGCGGTTCGTCCTGGTCGGTGACTCTGGCGAGCGTGATCCCGAGATCTATGCGGCGATCGCCAGGCGGCGGCCGGCTCAGGTGGCTGCGATCATGGTTCGCGAGGTGCCTGCCAGGTCACCGCGGGCCAAGGTCCGCGAGCGGCTCGCCCGGCTGGCGCGGCGGATGCCGGCGGAGGCGTTCACCGTGTTCCAGTCGCCGGCTGAGCTGTCCGACCTGCAGCCGGCCCGCTGACCCGCCGGTCACCACCCAGCGGCGTCCCGCCGGAGCAACCCTCCGGTCGAGGCGGTCAGAGCGGATCGTCGAAGGCGTTCTGGTAGTGCTCCACCACCGGCCTGCCGGCCGGATCGAACGTCACCGCCACCACGTCGATCCGCACGCTCTGGTCCTCGAGACGATGCCGCCGGACATAGGCGGTGACGAGCGTCGCCAGTCGCCGCTGCTTGGCGACACCGACCGTCTCGGCGGGATGGCCGTGCCCGGTGTCGGATCGCGTCCGCACCTCGACGAACACCACGGTGCGGCCGTCGAGGGCGACGATGTCGATGTCCCCGCGGAGCACCCGCTCACGGCGGCCCACGATCCGGTAGCCGAGGCGGCGGAGATAGGCAGCCGCCTCGTCCTCGCCCCGGCGGCCGAGTTCGTCGCGGGACGAGGGCACGGGTGCGGGCTCCGGCGTCAGGTCGCGGCGGCGGCCTTCCTGCCCTTGCCGGCCGGCTTCTCGGCGGCCACGTCATCCCGCTTCTCGCGGAGCCGGGTCGACTTGCCCGACCGGTCGCGGAGGTAGTAGAGCTTGGCGCGTCGCGACACGCCCGAGCGCCGCACCTCGATCGTGGCGATCTTCGGCGAGTGGACGGGGAACTTCCGCTCCACGCCCTCGCCGGCCACGATCCGCCGGACGGTGAACATTTCGCGGCTGCCGGCGCCGCTCTTGGCGATCACCACGCCGTTGAAGATCTGGATCCGCTCCTTTTCGCCTTCCAGGATCCGGGTGTGGACGTCGACGGTGTCGCCGATCTCGAACGAGGTGATGTCGGGCTTGAGGCTCGATGCCTCGACGGCGGCAAGCAACTTGCGACTCATGATGGGCTCCTGTTATGGGTGGCTTGGTACGGGTGACTTGGGGGAATGGACGGGAAGCGGGCGGCCCCGGGTGGCGGTGGCCGCGACGGCCTGCTCACGCCGCCACGACGCGATCCGCCCGTGGTCTCCGGAAAGCAGGATGTCGGGAACGATCAGGCCGCGAAACTCCCGGGGCCTGGTGTACTGTGGACCCTCGACGAGCCGCTCGGCCCCGGAAAAGGAATCCTGTCCGGCGCTTTCCTCATGGCCGAGCACGCCGGGCAGAAGCCGGGCCACGGCGTCGACGACGGCCATCGCGGCCACTTCGCCGCCCGACAGCACGTAGTCGCCGATCGAGAGTTCCTCGGCCGCGAGCGTCTGGACGATGCGGGCATCGAAGCCCTCGTAGCGGCCGCAGACGAGCACGATCCGCTCCAGTGCCGCGAGCTCCTCGACGAGCGGCTGGTCGAGCCGCCGTCCGCCGGGCGTGAGCAGGAACGTGCGGCCGCCGGGCCCGCCGGCGCCCCGCACCGCCTCGACGCACGACACGACGGGCCCGGGCATCAGCAGCATGCCGGGTCCGCCGCCATAGGGACGGTCGTCCACCTGACGGTGCACGCCTTCGGCGAAGTCGCGGATGTTGGTCAGCCGGATGTCGATCAGGCCCGCCCGGCGCGCGGCCCCGAGCAGGCTTCCCTCAAGGAAGCCCGAGAACATCTCGGGAAACAGCGTGACGATGTCGATGCGCATGGCAACGTGGTCGACGCGGACGTCCGGCCGCCGATTCCGGCGGGAGCGGCGCGGCGCTGGCTCACTCGGCCTTCGGCTCTTCGGCGGTGGTTTCGGCGACCGGCTCGGCGGCGGCGTCCGCAACGGCCTCGGCCACCGGCGCCTCGACCGCCGCCTCTGCGACGGGCTCGGTCTTCGGAGCCGGCACGAACGCCGGCTCACCGGCATCCGGCACGATCCGTGGCATGGAGAGGCGGGCGCGGGCCGCCTCCATCTGCTGGAGATGCGTGCCGTTGGTGCCATACTTCTTGATCAGCACGCGAACGGCGTCGCTGGGCTGGGCGCCGACGGAGATCCAGTAGTCGACGCGGGGGCCGTTGAGCGTGCAGCGGGCGTCCGTCTCGGACACGTGGGGGTCGTAGGTGCCGAGCTCCTCGATCACGCGGCCATCGCGGGGGCTGCGCCGGTCGGTCGCGCAGATCCGGTAATACTCGCGGTTCTTCCGGCCCATCCGTTTCATTCGAATCGCCACTGCCACGGTCGGGAATCTCCAAAAATGCCTGTCGGTTGCTCGGAGGGAGCGTCGAGCCCCCTATCGTAGCCGGACACGGCCGGAACCCAAGGCCCGCCCCGGCTCCCGCTGTTTTCGGCAGATTCCGCCCAAAACATGGTGTCGGACACCGCCGCCCGGCCGGCATGGTCCCGGCCTCGAGCGCCCGGCCGGCGCGGTTCCGGCCCGAGGAGTCATACGGCTCACACGAGAGCCTCGCGCGTTCGTGAGGCTCGGGGCTGCCCCTGCCCGTCGCTTGACGCTCGCGTCAGGCATCCTGCCCGTCGCTCGCTCGGATGCCGCCTTCGCTTCGCCATCCGGGCTGCGCTCGGCGTCATACGCCGGCTCTCGGGCACGGGCAGCCCCTCGCTGGGATTTTCGTAGCCGCGGGCTTGCAGCCTGCGGAATCCGGCCGGCCGCGGAACTGAACCGCCGCGCGAGGATCAAGTGGAGTCCGTATCAGTCCCGGCCTTCCCGGCGCTTGCGGCGGGCGTCCTTCTCCCGCTGCTTCTTGAGCTTCCGCCGTTCATCGGCGGTCAGCCGCTTGCCGGTGTCGCCCTTCGGCTTCGCCAGCCGCGCGGCGGGGTTCTGCAACTGGGCCTGCAGCCGCTGCACCTGCTGCATCCGCTCCCGCATGCCCAGGCCCGCCATGCCCTTCATCATCGATGCCATGCCGTCGAACTGCTTGACCAGGTCGCTCACCTCGTGGAGATCGACCCCGGCCCCGGCCGCGATCCGCCGCCGGCGCGACTGGTCCACGATCCGCGACGGATTCCGCCGCTCGTCGGGCGTCATCGCGTCGATGATCCCGAACAGGCGGTTCATGTCCTTCTCCAGGTCGCCGCCACCGAGCATCTCCTGCATGCCGCCCATGCCCGGGATCATGCCGAGCACCTTGCCGAGCGGGCCGAGCCGGCGGGTCTGGAGCAGCATCTTCTTGAAGTCGTCGAGCGTGAACTCGCCGGCCTTGAGCCGTTCCTCCTGCCGCTTCATCTCCTCCTGGTCGAACTTCCGCTGCGCCTCCTCCACGAGCGAGACGACGTCGCCCATGCCGAGGATCCGGCCGGCCATGCGTTCCGGATGGAAGTCCTCGAGGGCCTCGATCTGCTCGCCGGTGCCGATGAACTTGATCGGCACGCCGGTGACGTCCTTGACCGAGAGCGCCGCTCCGCCCCGGGCATCGCCGTCGAGCTTCGTCATGATGATGCCGTCGAGCTCCAGCGCCTCGTGGAACGCCTTGGCGCTCGTGACGGCGTCCTGGCCGGTCATGGCGTCGACGACGAGATACACCTGGTCGGGGCCGACGGTGCGGTCGATCCGCGCCAGCTCCTGCATCAGCTCCTCGTCGATCGCCAGCCGGCCGGCGGTGTCGAGGATCACCACCGAGACGTGCTCCTTCCGCGCGCGGGCCACGCCGGCGTTGCAGACCGCGACTGGATCGGCGGCTCCCGCCGGCATGTCGGCCGGGGTGTGCACCGGAATGTCGAGCTGGCGGCCGAGCACGGTGAGCTGCTCGATGGCGGCGGGCCGCTGGAGGTCGGCGGCGACGAGCATCACGCCCCTGCCCTGCTCCTTGATCCGGCGGGCGAGTTTCGCGCACGAGGTCGTCTTGCCGGAGCCCTGCAGGCCGCAGAGCATCAGCACCGACGTCGTGCCGTTCTGGAGGTGCAGGGAGTGGTCGACCGGGCCCATCAGGCCGACCAGCTCGTGGTGCACGATCCCCACGAGCTGCTGCGCCGGATCGAGCGACTCCAGCACCCGCGCCCCCACGGCCCCGTCGGCGACCCGCTGCAGAAACCCGTCGACCACGTCGTAGGCGACGTCGGCCTCCAGCAGCGCCGTCCGCACCGCCCCCAGACCTTCCCGGATGGTGGCCTCGGTGAGCCGGCCGCGGCCACGGAGCGAGTTGATGGCGGAGGAGAGCGACGCGGTCAGCGACTCGAACATGACGGCTCCGGAGGCACGCGGAGCCGCGAGTATACCGACCGCCTTCCGCATGCTCCCCCCGGTGACGTGCCGCTCGAATCGGGAGCGGACACACAGCGTGCCGCTTGCCCGACGCGTGGCCGGCGTGAACGGCGCGTCACCGGAGGGAGAGCGGGGTCACCGGCGGCAGGGCCCTCCGCCCCACGGCCGTCGGGATTGCGTCAGCTGAACGTGCCGGGCGGGCCGGCGACCGGCGCGGCCGCCGGCGCCCCCATGCCGCCCTCGCAGCAGGGTGCGGCCGACTCGCATGCCGGTGCACAGGCGGGCTCGCACGCGGGCGCACAGGCCGGCGCGGCGCACGGGGCCGGCGGTGGCGAGCCGCACGACCGAAACTCCATGAACGACGGCCGCCGGCAGCTCGAGAAGCCGCCGAAGCAGCTGCTGCAGCCCGGCGCGGCAGCCAGGCTCACGATCGCGATCGCCAGACACAGGGCACGAGCCATGACGAGGTCTCCACCATCGAGCGGAAGGGGCATGCCGGGCTGCAGGCCCGGCGTGCGGCATCGTCGGTGACGACGCCAACGGAACCCTACCTCACATTTCAGGCGCGGCGTGCCGACGGCCGGTTTTTTCGGCCGCTCTCCTGCCGGTCATGCCGACCCCGCGGCGCGTGCCGATCGTGCCGCCGCATGCCGCGCGTGCCGGCTGCGAAATCTGGTGCGGCACCCGGTGCTAGAGTTGCAGCGCACGAGCCGGCGGCAACACATCACCTGCAGCATGCGACCACCTTCCGCCGCCCTGATCACCTGCGTGTCGTCACCCGTCATGGCATTCCCCACCCTGCGCCTCGTTGCCATGCTCGCCGTCCTCGCGGCGGTCGCCGTCGCCCCGGCGCCGGCCCGAGCGGGCGGAAGCGGTGCCCCGCGGACGTCCCCGCCGTGCCCGGAGAGCGACGTGTGGATCGTGAGCACCCGCCGGCTGCCGGGCACCTGCGGACCGGTCGCCGATGCGGCGTTCGACGTCCAGCGGCGGATCGAGGGCCGCTGGCACGCCGCAAATCTCGCCGACATGTGCGATGATCCGGCGCGGCCGCTGGCCGTTTTCATCCATGGCAACCGCTACGAGGCGGGCGAGGCCGCAGCCCAGGGCGTGACGGTGGCGCGGCGGCTCGACGCCGCCGCCTCCCGGCCGGTGCGGACGGTCGCGTTCTCGTGGCCGAGCCAGCAGCGGGGTCGGCTCGTCGAGTCGAGCCGCATGAACTACCGCCGGGCGTCGGCCGACGGGCACTACCTGGCCGCGATGCTCGGCCGCCTGCCCGCGGAACAGCCGGTGGCGCTCATCGGGTACAGCCTCGGGGCGCTGGTGGCGGTCGAGGCCCTCGACGACCTGGCGTCGGGCGAATCCGGCCCGTTGTGGACCAGCCGCGCCGGTCGCACACACCTCGTGCTGGTCGCCCCCGCGATCCGCTGCGATGCCCTCGCGCCGCGGGGCTCGTACGCGGCCGCCGCGTCGGCGGTGCAGCGGCTCACGCTCGTGATCAACTCTCGTGACATCGCCCTGCGGATGTTTCCGCACCTCGACCGCGAGACCGATTCACCGGCCCTCGGAGTGGCCGGCATGTCGCGCCGCTGGGTGCCGGCGGGCGTCGAGTATTCCGCGAGCGACGCCGCCCCCGTGGTCGGCATCCGGCATGCGTTTCCCGAGTACCTGCAGTCGGCCGCGCTGATGCAGCGGATCGCGGGCGGGGCCGTCGCGGGCCTCGTGGCCGACTAGCCGGCTGTCAGGCCGCCCGTCGGGTGGCGGGCTGGTCGGCGAGCCGGGCCTCGACCATCATCCGGACGACGTCGGGCATGGCGTGCCGTGCCGTCCAGCCGAGCCGCTCGCTGGCGCGGCGGGTGTCCGCCCTGCCCCGCTCGATCTCGGTCGGCCGCACGAGCCGCGGGTCGCGGACCACGTGCCGCCGCCACTCGAGTCCCACCGCGGCGAACGCCGCCGCCACGAACTCCTCCAGCGAGTGGGTCTGGCCGGTGGCGATCACGAAGTCTTCGAGCGGGTCGAGCTGGAGCATGCGGTGCATCGCCACCACGTATTCGGGAGCCCAGCCCCAGTCGCGGTGCACCGACAGGTCGCCGAGCGACAGCGACTGCTGCTCGCCGCGGGCGATGCGGCACGCGGCGGCCACGATCTTCTGCGTCACGAACCGCTCGGGGCGGAGCGGACTCTCGTGGTTGAAGAGGATGCCCGTCGCGGCCCGCAGCCCGTAGGCCTCACGATACTGCGCGATCTGCCAGAAGGACGTCGCCTTGGCGATGCCGTACGGGCTCCGCGGCCGCAGCACGGTCTGCTCGCTCGCCGGCTCGTCGCCGGCGTTGCCGAACATCTCCGAGCTGCCGGCGTTGTAGAGGCGGATCGGCCTGCCGAGCAGGCGGATCGCCTCGAGGAGATTGATCGTGCCCACCACGATGCTCTCGAACGTCTCCACCGGCTGGTCGAACGACAGGCCCACCGACGACTGGCCGGCGAGGTTGTAGACCTCGTCGGGGCTGGCCTTCTTGAGCACCTGGAACGTCGAGCGGAAGTCGACGAGTGACATCGAGAGAAGCGTCACCCGGTCACGGATGCCGAGCCGCTCCAGTCCGCTGAACCCTCCGGTCTGGGCGTCGCGACTGGTGCCGACCACGGTGTACCCGAGGCCGAGCAGGTGCTCCGCAAGGTAGGCGCCGTCCTGGCCGCCGATCCCGCAGATCAGCGCGGTGCGGTCGGACGGTAGCGTGGGCAGGTCGGTCATGGGGCGGGGACGGTAGCAGCCGCCGACACCTGGCGGAACGGCTGTTTTCGTGCCTGTCCGCGGCGTGCGGGGCGTTGCCGGCCCCGGCTCACGCCCGCTCGGCGAACCAGGCCGCGGTGCCGGCGATCCCGGCCGCGAGCGGCAGCGTGGGCTGCCAGCCGAGCACGGCCCGCGCCAGCGATGCATCGACGAGGTTGCTTCGCAGGTCGCCCGGCCTGGCCGGGCCGTACAGCGGCGCGGGCGACGCCGGGGCGCGGCCGCGGGCCGCCGCCGCGGCAGCCACGGCGGGACGGATCAGGGCCTCGAGTTCGACCACGTCGGTGCCGATCCCGGTGCCGATGTTGAGGCTCGTGAGCGTGCCGGGCCAGCAGCGGTCGGCCACCTCGAGCGCCAACACGTTGGCCCGGGCCACGTCGCTGCCGTGCACGTAGTCCCGCACGTAACGGCCGTCGCCGTTGATCGTGGCCGGCTCGCCGGCGAGCAGTTTTGTGCAGAAGATCGCCACCACGCCCGCCTCG
>JBJTQP010000101.1:0-5628 GCA_046075685.1 Planctomycetaceae bacterium
ATCGGCGCCGATTCCGCAGGCTGCAAGCCTGCGGCTACTGGGAAACCACAAACCTGCGCCAGCGTGGGCGCTGATTCCGCCATCGTAGGTGCGGGTTTGCAACCTGCACCAGCATCAACGCCGATTCCGCAGGCTGCAAGCCTGCGGCTACTGGGAAACCACAAACCTGCGCCAGCGTCGACGCGGATTCCGCCATCGTAGGTGCGGGTTTGCAACCTGCACCAGCATCGGCGCCGATTCCGCAGGCTGCAAGCCTGCGGCTACTGGGAAACCGCGGCCGACGACCGTGCGGCTCCGGGTAAACCGCTACGGGGTGAACGGCTCGCACGTGAGTCCGAATGCCGTCGCCACGGCAGGTTGCACGAGCCGGCCCTCGAACACGTTCACGGCCGAACGGATCGCCGCGCTGCCGCGGGCTGCAGCCTGCACGCCGAGCCGCGCCAGGTCGATCACGTAGGGGAGCGTCGCATTGCACAGCGCATAGGTGCTCGTGCGACCCACGGCGCCCGGCATGTTGGTCACGCAGTAATGCACCACGTCGTCCACCACGTAGGTCGGATCGGCGTGGGTGGTGGGGCGGCTCGTGGCCACGCACCCTCCCTGGTCGATCGCCACGTCGATGATCACCGACCCCGGCTTCATCAGCTTCAGGTCGTCGCCGTCCACGAGGTGCGGCGCGCGGGCCCCCGGGATCAGCACGCTGCCGATCACGAGGTCGGCCCAGCCGAGCCGCTCGCGGATCGTGTGCCGGTCGGAATAGAGGCAGTCGATGTTGGGCGGCGTGACGTCGTCGAGGTAGCGGAGCCGCTCGAGGCTCGTGTCGAGCAGGGCGATGTTGGCCCCGAAGCCGGCGGCCACCTTGGCGGCGTTGGCCCCCACGGTGCCGGCACCGAGCACGAGCACGTTGGCGGGGGCCACGCCCGGCACCCCGCCCAGGAGGATGCCGCGTCCCATCTGCGGCCGCTCCAGAAACTTCGCCCCCTCCTGGATGCTCATCCGGCCCGCCACCTCGCTCATCGGGATCAGCAGCGGAAGCCGGCCCTTGTCGTCGCGGAGCGTCTCATAGGCCACCGCCGTGGCACCGGTGGCGAGAAAGCCCTCGGTGAGCCGGCGGTCGGCCGCGAAGTGGAAGTAGGTGAACAGGGCCTGCCCCCGGCGGATCAGCGACAGTTCGGCAGCCTGCGGCTCCTTCACCTTGACGATCAGGTCGGCCTGGCCGAAGACGTCGGCCGCGGCGTCGACGAGCGTGGCGCCGGCGGCGGCATAGGCGTCGTCGGCGAGACCCGAGCCGGCGCCCGCCCCCCGCTCCACGAGCACCGTGTGGCCGTCGCGGACGAGCTCCTCCGCACCCACGGGCAGCAGGGCCACGCGATATTCGTCGCGCTTCGTCTCCCGGGGGATGCCGACGATCATGACACCGCCGGCTTGGTCACCGACTGGATCTTGAAGGTGGCCGGCATCGGCGGCGGATAGCTGCCGTCCTTGTCGGGCAGCACGGGCGGCGTCGTCTCCCAGGTCGGATCATCGGGCACGAGCCGGAAGTCGAGGTTCAGGGCATCGTCATACTTCCACGTCTTGCCCGAGTAGGTGGCAAGCCGGCCGAGCACCGCCGAGAAGCTCGACGTGGCCCCGTAGTAGGCGTCGTTCTTCGGCGTGTCGGTGCGGATCGCGGCGTGGAGCTCGTCGTGCTCCACCTGATAGGGATCGGGGTTGGCCCCCGAAAACTTCCACACCTCCGCGCCGTTCATGTCGGTGATCCGGGCGTGGCCCGGGTGCAGCGAGAGCTGGCCCTTCGTGCCCTGGAAGTGCTCCTCCACGTGGTTCTCGCCCCCGGGAAACTGCTTGCACTGGCTGGCGATCCGCACGCCGCCCGGGTAGGTGAAGTTCACGGCGTGGTGGTCGTAGATCTCGCTCGGCTGGCTGGGCACGCGGTTCTGCCTGCCTCCCACGCCGTAGGCCGAGATCGGCAGCCGGTCGAGGAACCAGTTGGCGATGTCGATGTTGTGCACGTGCTGCTCGCAGATGTGGTCGCCGCAGAGCCAGTTGAAGTGGTACCAGTTGTTCACCTGGAACTGCATCTCGTTCTGCCCCGGCTGCCGGTCGCGATACCAGATCCCGCTGCCGTTCCAGTACACCTGTCCGCCGATGATGTCGCCGATCAGGCCCTCGCGGACCTTGGCGAGCGCCTCGCGATAGTTGGTCTGGTAGCGGCGTTGCAGGCCGACGACGACCTTGAGCTTCTTCTCGTCGGCCCGCCGGGCGGCCTCGAGCACGAGCCGGGCACCGTGGCTGTCGATGCACACCGGCTTCTCCATGAAGATGTGCTTGCCCGCATCGACCGCAGCCTGGAAATGGGCGGGGCGAAAGCCGGGCGGCGTCGCCAGGATCACGAGATCGCAGGCGTCGATCACCCGCTTGTAGCCCTCGAGGCCGTCGTACTGGCGGCTCTCGGGGCAGTCGACCTTGTCGGGCATCTCCTGGAGTGACTTCATCGTGCCGTCGACGTTGTTCTTGAAGGCGTCGGCGATCGCGGTGAGCTTCACGCTCGAGCCGGGCACCGAGAGCGTCTGCGAGAGGGCGCCGCGGCCGCGGCCGCCCGCCCCGACGAGCCCCACCTTGATGACGTCGGCCGACGGGTTGTCGGCGTGCACGCCCCGCATGCCGAGGGTGGACGTCGCCACCGCGGCGGTGGTGCCGGCGACACGGAGAAGGTCGCGGCGGCTGACGGACGACGGTGTGGATTTCGGCGCGGTCATTTCAAGGGCTCCCAAAAACACTCCCGAACAAGCGACCCAGCGAACGCGAGGAGAATACCGCCGCGGCATGCGTCTCCGCAAACATCCCAGAAGCGCAAAAACCCGGCCGGAGCATTCGCTCCGGCCGGGCCATGAAAACCTGCAAACCGAATCGCGAGCCGCTTCTGATCAGAAGTCGGCCGGCGTGTTCTCGCCACCGGCGTAGGTGCTGAGGCCGAGGTAGATGTTGGGGTCCACGTCCGCACCGATCGACTTCACGCTGCCGTCGGCCATCGCATGCATCACGAGGTTGCCCGCGTGATCGCTGCTCGGGCCCCACGTCATCGCCGTCGTCGCGCTCGGCAGACCGGTGTACACCGTGCCGTACTGGAACGACGTATTCTGCGTCGTCGGCCCCACGTTCAAGCCGATACCCGTCCGCGGCGCCGTCGGCGACGTGATCGCGTACTGGCCATTGGTCAGGGTCGACACGACGGTCGGATCACCAGCCGTCACCCAGCTGTGCGGCCCGAAGAACCACGCACAGAAGGGGCCGGTAGCGCCGGAACCCGGACGCGGGTTCCCTTCCTTCGACTCGGCGACGATGATCGTCTTCGACGTGCCGTCGCCGCTCGTCAGGCCGCGGCCGCCGATCGAGTAGGCGTTGTTGGGCGTGCCCGGGCTCGTCGGAATCGAACCCACAGGCACGAGCGGGAGATACCCATCGTCGGTCGGATAGGCACCCGCCGCCGTGGCATTGCCGCTGAACGACGCCGCACCCCCCGCCCAGAATCCACGGCCCGCCATGCCCTTGTAGCAGGTGGCGCCATAGGAACTGCCGCTGAAGGTGATCAGCGAGTTGCCGCCCCAGCTCGGGCAGATCAGGCCCGACATCTCACGGTTCACGAACGGATTGCCAACGGCTCCGTTGAACGTGCCGGTGATGCTGAGGGGGTTGGGATTCGAGAACTGGCCCTTGATGGTGCCGGTGGTCGCAATCGAAGCCCCCTTCACCTGATCGTAGAAGGTGGCTTCCTCGAAGTAGGGGAGGATGTGGAAGATCCAGCTGTACCCGGTGGTGTTGACCTTCGCCGAGTAGTTGCCGGTGAACGCCGCCATGCGGTCGTTCGCGGCCGGGAACTTGTCGCGACGGGCACTGGCGTACTGATGCATGCCCAAGCCGAGCTGCTTCAGCTTGTTGGAGCACGACGACCGGTTGGCCGCCTCACGAGCCGACTGCACGGCGGGCAGGAGCAGGCCGATCAGCGTGGCGATGATCGCGATCACCACCAGCAGTTCGACGAGCGTGAAGCCGCGCCGCTTCGAGTTGTGAACGAACAGAGACATCGAGATACCTCCGCCCTTGCGGGCAAAACGCGGACAGGGATGAAACAATAACGCTATGAAAAAGTCCGCTGGCAATCCTCCGGGCGGAACACGATGGGTATAAGGGATGCGTCCCGCCGGATGACCCCAGGCACCTTAGAACTATATCGACGGTCTCCGGGGACCGTCAACGGTTTGGTCGCCATGCCCGCCATCCCCCACGATCCTGCCGCCGCCCGGGGCTTCGCCGCCGCCGTGGTTCGCCGGCTGCGGGACGCCGGCCACGAAACCTACTGGGCCGGCGGGTGCGTCCGCGACGAACTCCTCGGCCGAACCCCCGCCGACTACGACGTGGCCACCGGCGCCCTGCCCGAGCAGGTGCGGGCGATCTTCGGCCGGGGCCGCACGCTGGCGGTGGGAGCATCCTTCGGCGTGATCACCGTGCTGGGCCCGAAACCGGCCGGCCAGGTGGAGGTGGCCACCTTTCGCGCCGACGCGGCCTACACCGACGGCCGCCATCCGGCCGGAGTCACGTTTTGCTCGGCCCGGGAAGACGCCCAGCGGCGGGATTTCACAATCAACGGCCTGTTCCTCGATCCGCTCTCCGGCGAGGTGCACGACTTTGTGGGCGGCCGGGCCGACCTGGCTGACGGAATCGTCAGGGCGATCGGCTCTCCGGCGATGCGGTTTGCCGAGGACCACCTGCGGATGCTGCGGGCGATCCGGTTCACGGCCTTTTTCGGCTTCGTGCTCGATGCCGACACCCGGTCAGCCATCGAGCGCATGCCGCACCTCGTGGCAGGCGTGAGCCCCGAGCGGGTGGCGGCAGAACTGCGGGCCATGCTTTCCCGGCCCGGCCGCGGCCGGGCGGTCGACCTGCTGCTCGACACCCATCTTGCCAGGGAGGTGCTGCCCGACGTCGCCCCGCCGGCCATCCCGGCCGCCCGCTGGCACGATGCGGCGCGGATCGTCGACGCCTTCGACGCCCCAGATCTTCCGATGGCACTGGCCGTGCTGGCTGAGGACGCCAACGCCGGCGTGCTGGCACGGCTCGCCGCTCGGCTGCGGCTCTCCAACCGCGAGGCGAAGGCCGCCGAGTGGCTGCATGCCGGCCTCGACACGCTCGGGCGGGGAGCCGATCCGGCGACGCGACCATGGTCGAGCGTGCAGCGGTGGGTGGCCCACGAACACGCCCCGCTACTCGCCGACGCGCTCCGGGCACGGGCCGCCTGCGGACGGGGCGACGCCGCACGGGCCGCGTGGTTCACGATGCAGGCCTCCCGCGGCCGCGCGGAGATCGACCCGCCCCCGCTCGTGACGGGCGCAGACGTGCTCGCGGCCGGCGTGCCGCCGGGCCCGTCCGTGGGCGCGGCCCTGGCACGCGTTCGGGCGCTGCAACTCGACGGGGCGATCACCACGAAGGCCGAGGCGATCACCGCCGCGCTCGAGCCGCAGCCCGACGACGAGTAACACGTCGCTGCGTGGTGGTGTGCTTCCCATAGCCGCGGGCTTGCAGCCTGCGGAATCAGCGCCGCTTGGTGCAGGCTGCAAGCCTGCACCTACGGGG
>JBJTQP010000102.1:0-5558 GCA_046075685.1 Planctomycetaceae bacterium
TCGCCAAGCGGCATCTCGAAGCCGGGCACGCTGTCCACTTTCGCTGCCATGCGGCTGCTGTCGAGGGGATGCGTCTCGACGTCATGGCGAGGATTCGCGGGCTGCCGGGTTTTGAGCCGCTCTGGGACCGACGATCGACGATCGACACCGACAACGGGCCGATCGACGTGCTCTCGCTCCCGGATCTGGTGACGGCCAAGAAAACCCAGCGCGACAAGGATTGGCCGATGATCGCGCGGTTGCTGGAGGCGGACTACGCCGCGTTTGGTCCTCAGGCGGACCCTGCGCGGCGGGCGTTCTGGCTGCGGGAGCTGCGGACGCCGTCACTGCTGATCGAGGTCGCGAGGTCTGGCGTCGAGGTGGCCCGGGCCGCCTCAGCCGCGCGGCCGCTGCTCACGCATGCTCTTGCCGGCGATGCGACCGCCCTGGCTGCTGCCCTCCGCGCGGAGGAGGATCAGGAGCGGGAGGCCGACCGCACGTATTGGGCTCCGCTTCGCTTGGAGCTCGAGGAGTTGCGACGCACCCGTCGCGGCTGACGATGGCAGGCACTGGCCGGATGCGGCGATCAGCGCCACCACGACGATGCCCAAGGCAATCGCCGCGTAGTCGAGCCAGGTCTTGGCGAGCGATGTGAGCCCGAGGGTCACGGCGATCGAGCCGGGGCCGCTGAGCATCGGCATCGCGAGCGGCGAGAAGGCGATGTCGCGGCCGGTCTCGGCGGCGTCATCGGCCGCGTCGGCGGTGCGCCGCTCCGCCGAGCCGGTGAGCATGCCGGACCCGATGCCAGCCACCATCAGGCCTCCGGCGATCCGCAGGCCGGGGATCGAGATCCCGAAGAACCGCATGATCAGCGAGCCCGCCACGAGAAACGTGATGAGGATCGCGGCCATGAAGCAGCATGCGGCGCGGAGCTGCGCGATGCGGCGCTGCGGCGACATGCGCTCGGTGAGGGCGAGGAACGCCGGTGCCGACGCGGGCGGATTCGTCACAGGGAGCAGCGCGAGCACCGTGGCCAGAACAAGTTCCGCGACGTGCGTGAGCGGGGGCATTGGTGCGTGATCACGTCGGTGCGGCTGCGGACGCGACCCGCCTCGAAAAACCGGGGTTTGCGTGTCCGTGGCCAGCGGGTATAGGCTACCTCAGAGGTGAACATTCGGGTCGCGTGTGGACGTCTCTTCGGCCCGGGTTCAGCAGCGGTCCCAGCAAGGAGTTTTCGGATGCGGTGCAGCACGCGAATCGAGTGCTCGCGGCGGGCGTTTACGTTGGTCGAGCTCCTCGTGGTGATCGCGATCATCGCGGTGCTGATCGGGCTGCTCCTGCCCGCCGTTCAGGCGGCGCGTGAGTCGGCCCGACGGACGCAGTGAGGCAACAACGTGCGGCAGGTTTCTCTGGCGGTGATGAACTACGCCTCGGCCAAGCGTGAGAAACTGCCCGACGCGCTTTCCAACACCGTGCAAAGCGGCACGACCTCGTCAGGCGGCGCGATGGTCACGTATCCGTTGCACGTGATCATCCTGTCGTATGCCGAAGACGAGGCGCTGCGGCAGACCTTCAGGGGCACGTCCACGTTGCTCACGAACCAGTTGCCGACGGTCGCGACGTTCGCCTGCCCGTCGGACGTGACGAAGGCGATGGTGGCCGGTGAGTTCACCGGCAACTCGGCCATTCCGGGCACGACCAGCTACCTGTCGAGCGGCGTGCTCTTCTCCGACAACCCGATGCTCCGCAAGGTGACCGACGGCACCTCGAAGACGATCGCCCTTGCGGAATCGTATTGCCGGGCGCTGGCGACGAGCGGGACCGTCGTGTCGCAGTACAGCCGCCGCACCGGGGCCAACGCGCCCACCTTCGCCCACCCCGATGCCACCACCGCCACACCGCTCGGTCGGGCCAATCATCCGGCACGGTCGATCGCCCCTGGCCAGACGGGCGCGTGGGGCAGGGTGTTCAACGCGATGGCCGCAAATGCCATGTCCGACGTGCTCGCACCCCCCATCCAGGACAAGCCCAACCCTGCCGACGCCGACGCGCTGCGAATCCAGGGGGTGCATCCAGGCACGATCACGGTGGGGATGCTCGATGCGAGCGTCCGCAGCCTGTCGAGCAGCGTCGATCCGGCGGTCTTCTGGTCGGCCGTGACGCCTGCCGGCGCCGAGCCCAGCGACCTGCCCTAGGCTCCGCCGCGAGCGAGCGTGAACCCATGTCCGACGATCCCCGCATGCGCCGCCTGAAGGGCCTGCGCCCGCTCGTGGGCGAAACGCCCCTCGTGAGCGTCCGGCTCCGCTACCGCGGCCGCGAGTGCCGCGTCCACGCCAAGGCCGAATACCTCAACCTCACCGGCAGCATCAAGGACCGGATGGCCTATCACATCTGCCGGACGGCCATCGAGCAGGGTGTGCTCGGCCCCGGCGACACGATCGTCGAGGCCACCAGCGGCAACACGGGCATCGCGTTTTCCGCCCTGGGGGCGGCCCTGGGGCACCCGGTCGTGATCTTCATGCCCGACTGGATGAGCGAGGAGCGGAAGGCCGTGATCCGTTCGTTCGGGGCCGACATCCGGCTCGTGTCGCGGGAAGCAGGGGGCTTTCTGGGCAGCATCGAGAGCGCCGAGACGCTGGCCCGCGACCTCGGCCGCGTGTTTCTGCCGCGGCAGTTCGACAACCAGGCCAACGTGCAGGCCCATGCCACCACGACGGGCCCGGAGCTCGTCGCGCAGCTCGCGAGCCTCGGGCTTGTGCCCGATGCGTTCGTGGCAGGGGTGGGCACGGGGGGCACGGTGATGGGGGTGGCCGAAGCGTTTACCCGGCGCGGCATCGACGCCCGCGTGCATCCGCTCGAGCCGGCCGAGTCGCCCACGCTGTCCACGGGGCACAAGGTGGGCCGGCACCGCATTCAGGGCGTGTCCGACGAGTTCATCCCGAGCATCCTCCGGCTCGACCGGCTGGCGCCGGTGATCCAGGTGAGCGACGGCGACGCGATCCTGATGGCGCAGAAGCTCGCCCGCGAACTCGGCCTCGGGGTCGGGATCTCCTCCGGAGCCAACCTCCTCGGGGCCCTGCAGGTGCTGGAGCGGGAGGGGCCTGCGGCGACGGTGGCAACGATCTTCTGCGACGACACCAAGAAGTATCTCTCCACCGACCTCGCGAAGACCGAGCCGGTGCGCGACGGGTTCATGAGTCCGGAGGTGGAGCTGCTCGACTTCGAGACGACCCTGGCGGCCACGCCGGCGGATCATGGACCGGCGATGCGGCCACGGTGACCGTGGGCCGTGGATGCCGCGATGTCGGTGCAGGGTTCGGCCCGCCGTTCGGGGTTCGGCACGCTGTTCGCAGTGGTATGTCTCCATCACGAGAGGAGGCGCACGCGACAGACCCGTATACAGCCCCAACACACAGCGAATCAGCCATAACAAGGTTCACACTTTTTGCGAATCATTTCGCCAGAGCGGGGAAACCATTCCGCTGTATTGGCGAAACGTTTCGCAGCGTCTGCGAATCAGCGGCGGGGCTGTGGATGCCCTCCAATGGGGTGGTGCGCTCCATTTGCCACGGGAAATACTTGACTCGCTCGGAAATCTTTCCCGAGCGGTGAAGTTTGGCGCGCATTGTGCAGCTTTACGGGGGACATCCGGGGGCGAGCATCCCGGGTGCGGCCCCGCGTGGGGCCGCCGCAACAAGGCGGTTGTCCATCCCGGAGTGTTCCCATGCGTGCCCAAGCGTTCCAGACGCTCGCAGTTGTTGCCCTGACCCTTTCCGGCGTGGCCTCTGCCTCGGCCGACACCGTGCTCAACCAGTGGAACTTCAACGGCACGTCGACGGCCACCTTCCGCACGCCTTCGTCTGGCTCCGTATTGTCGGGAACGATTGCTGGTTTCGGCACCACTTCAACGCCGGGCGCCCCGCTAAGCTCTGTGCTTCTCAACGGTGCGGCGAGCGACCCTGGCACGGTGATTACGAACACAACGGCTCCCGTGGGAACCTGGACGTACAACCGGTCAGCCACGGTGAATCCGCCGACTCTCGCCGCATCCAACACCTCTGCCGGCATCACGTTCCTGGCGCCGACCACCGGGATGAACTCCGGAGAGTCCGTGAAGCTTTCCTGGAGCCAGACGGTGGGCTTTCGATCGAGCCGCTACTGGCAGGTCTTGGTGAGCACCAGCGGAACGGCAGGGCCGTTTTCGGTTCCCAGCGGCGGAACCGGCTCCTCGATCAGCCAGTTCGTCACCGGCCTGAACTCCGGGACGTCCACGATCTCTGGCACCGCGACCGTGACCGTGAGTTCGGCGGGTTTGGTCGACTTTCGCACGATCAACGGCAACTGGCTTTCACAGGTGACTGGAACGGCGGGAACCCCGGCGAATTATGCGAACGGGTTCGTCGACAACATCTCGTACACCCTGCCGACCGGCCAGGGCTACGAGAACAACGCCACCTTTGCCTTCGCCCTTGCGGCGATCTGGGACCCGAACGGCACCTACACGAGCGGCACGACCGGTCTGCTGTCTTCGTTCGCCGGCACCAATTCCACCGACACTACGAATGGCTACAACCCCAGCCTTGGCTCTGGCGGCAGCATGCGGCTCGACCTCGTGACCGTGACGGCCGTGCCCGAGCCGACCACGGTTGCGATGCTCGGAACCTCGGCGATCATCGGTGGCTCGCTCGCCTGGCGACGTCGCCGCCGCGGCGAGGGAGTCTGATCCACGCTTGATCCACACCGATACGAACGCGGGCCTCGAGGCTGGAGAACAGTTTCGAGGCCCGCTTCGTGTCGCGACCGCCTGAGTGCCCCGGCCCCGCAGACTCGAGACCTTTCATGCCGCACTCGCTCGCCCCGTCCATCCGCCGCCTCGCTGCCGGGGCCTTGCTGTGGCTCGGCACTGCCTGCCCGACTCCGGCCGCCCCGCCGGCAGCCGCCGACGAGGATGTCCGCGAGCCGGTCAAGGTGCGGCTCACGCTCAACCCCTCGGCCCTCGACATGGACCGGCTGAAGGCGAGCCGGATGGGCTACATGCCCACGTCGCTGACGCTCGTGGAGGCCAGGCCGGCCGGGGTGAGAAAGGAGCCCGCCTACGAAGGCAAACCCCGCTACGGGATCATCCGCGTGGGCAACGGTCCCAGGAGCGACACGCTCGTGGCCGTGGACGTGCGCGAGGCAGGCAGCCGGCTCTACATCGACACCAACCAAAACGGCGACCTCGCCGACGATTCCTCGGGCGAGTGGGACGTAGTCAAAGACATCAACGGCACGAACGTTGAGTTCGCCACGCGACCGGTTCACGTCTCGTGGGGCACGCTCACCGAAGAGACGGAGGCAGGGGAACTGCGCCTGTTCATCTTCCGGCGGCCCGACATGAAAGGATTTTCCTACGCGTCGATCAGCGGCCGTGAAGGAAAAGTCGAACTCGGCGAGACGCCCGAGGCCGACGGCAAGGAATACCCGATCGTGCTCGCCGAACACACCAACGACGCCCTCTACACGGTGCCCGCGAAGGGCGACCTCACACGGCGGATGGTCGAACTCTGCGTGGATCTCGACGGCGACGGCACCTTCAA
>JBJTQP010000103.1:0-7164 GCA_046075685.1 Planctomycetaceae bacterium
GGGAGGCCGGAGCGCATGAGTGTCATCCACCACCTTCGGCTGCGGTTCTCCAATGCCTACCTCGTGGTCGGCAGGCGCCCGATCCGCGCCGACACCGGCGCGCGTGGCGACATGGAGCGGATCGAGGCCGGGCTGGCCGCGCGGGGAATCGACGTCGGCGACCTCGCGCTCATCCTGCAGACCCATGTCCACTCCGATCACGTCGGGACCACGGCCGCCCTGGCCCGCCGCGCTCGCTGTCCGGTCTCGTACCATCCGGCCGATCGGTCCCTGGCCGACCGCGGCGACAACGGCCCGCTGCGGGGGATCGGCCTCCGCGGCCGGCTGCTGGCCCGCCTGTTCAGGCATCTCCCCTTCGAGCCGGTCGCCGCGGACGTCGCGGCCGCCGAGGGCACGAGGCTCGACGCTTGCGGCGTGGCGGGGACGGTGCTCCACACTCCCGGCCACACGGCCGGATCGATCGCGTTGAGCCTCGATTCGGGCGATGCGATCGCCGGGGACACGCTCATGGGGGGCTGCGCCGGGGGGCCGTCTTCCCCACGCGTCCCAACTTCCACTCCTTCGCCGACGACCTGCCGGCGGCGATGGGGAGCCTCGACAAGCTCCTCGCAGCGACCCGCGGAACCCTCTTCGTCGGGCATGGCGGGCCGCTGCGTCGAGAGGACGTGGCTCGATGGCGAGCGACGCACGGTGCTGCCGAAAGGTCTTCACGCTGAAGAAAGAAAAAGGTGCCGACCACCAAATCTGGGCCCCGCGCGCCGCGGATGAATCGGCTCATCGTCGAGGCTCTTCCACGCGTGAATCGTCGTCTTCATGACGGCGCGATGTCGGATGACGACGTCAGAAGGGCGTCGGGACCAATCGTGATTGCGATTCGAGATAGCCTTTGAGGACGGAAGCCAGGAGTGCAAACCCCGCCTTATCCACCGGCGGCGACTGCTCGCCCGGCACATGGAAGAGACTGACTGCGGAAGCGTAACCGAGGCTGCGGGTGTAGTCGGTGAACCTACTCCCTGGAATCCGTTCCTCGGTGATGAAATCGCGGAGCGTTTCCAACTGGAAAATGATCGCTTCGAGCGTCTTTGGGTTTTCGGCGTACATCCACGGTCGCTCGAGGAGAAAAGCGTAATACTCGTCTATGTGACGAAGAATCTCTTCAGCGGTCTTCATGGTGACTCCTTGCTTCTATTTGCGAAGAGGTCGTGCTACCCGGATCAAAACAATTCCGCGACCAACCGAGACGCGGTCTACTTCGGAAGAAGTTCCGGCGTGATACCGACGACCGTTCGTAGAAGCCGCAGATAATCCTCGAGTGGCATTCCAGCTGGACCAGTCAATTGATCGTAAATTCTACCAGCGTTTCTTGTGACTTCATGAAAGCCTCTATTGGTCATCATTTCTCCGCCATAGTGCCAGATCCTCGAGCCTTTGCTATCGATTACTCTCAAAACGACGGGAGAATCCCCCATCGCCCTGAAGACAGCTGCGGTTCTGGATGCGATGTCTTCACACTGACCGTCTCCAATCCTGTGTAAACCTTGAATTTTCTCGAGAAACTTCGGGGCTAGATTCACACCCTTGGCTCCAATGCCGGCCAGGAGTTCAATCGCGAGTTGGATGTCACCTCGTGAGAGCGCTGCCAAAATCTGCGCCGCTACTTTTGGTTCAAGTTCGACACCGGTCGAATCAGCGGTAGTTTGAGAATCGGCTGACGTGATGCCTGTAAGTTGCGTTTCAATTCCATCGCCGACGATCGAAGCCATGATGGATTCGTTTCCATCGCCCTTACCAACATTGGAAATCGTGGCGCCTGAGGCAATCCAGACTCCGAGCACGATCTGCGGCTCCGCATCGCTTCCCGGATGGAGGACCATCGGGATGATCCGGGCTTCCGGCGCTCCGGCGGAGAGCACGAGCGGGCTTTCCTGGAGCACCAACGGCTTGATGACCGTTGAGGACGCGCCTGCCTGGGAGGCGTCGTAGAGGACGCAAGGAATGCCGCCGGAGCCGGTCATGGAAAGCGGCAATGCCCAATTGGCAGAGGATGAGACAGGTGCCACTGAAGAAGGGATCGAAGGACCGCCGCTTGCAGAAGAGCCGGTCGATCCGGTACCCCCGGCGGCCATCAAGGGGGCCGAGGATGCGATTGACGTCGTGAGCAGGGGGCTCACGCAAGCAAGGACGACTCCAGACGGGTTGGAGAGGCCGGCCACAAGCCCGGGGAGGACCGGCCCGGCTCCGCCACACTCGGCCGGCGTCAATCCGGCGAGCATCGCCCGCGGCTCGAGTTGCTCAACCGTGGGCGTGTGGATGCGTGGATGCGTGGATGCGTGGACCGATTCAGGAATCGCATGGCTTGCTCCTGCGGAAGCCTCCCGGAGGAACCTGTCTCCCCCGTCCTGGGCTTCTCTGTACGAGTGCTCTGAACGCTCGTCAAGGAATCGGTTCAAAGATAGAAACGCCACCCTCCGTCAAGGGCGGTGCGGAAGAGTGTTGTCTGCCGCTCTGGAAACGCCGCCATCATCGGACCGTCCGGACCGCCTCTCCTCCGGGATAACAGGGCCGGGGCGATTCTTGTCGGACCCGGCCGGTGCCCGAACCAGGCTCGAACGCCTGCGGCCCGGTTGCCCTTCGGCTGACTGGGCCAGACCGTTTCCTTGCCCAGTCCCGCCCCGCCCGGCCGTCGCTTGCAGACGTGCCGTTGGCCGATCTATCCTTTGCAACAATCAGACATGGGGGCTCACCGGGGGTCAGGCTGCATCCTAAAGGAATACTTGTAAAGCCGACACACGATGTTTGTTCTCACACGCTGCGAGGGTGAAAAGACCCTCTCAGATTTTAAGGTGGCGTGATGACGTTAGAACATGGCAAGAAGTACGGCGTGTGGTCGTTCGTCTATGCGGCCCTGATGAGTCTTCAGGGCTGTCATTGGGAAGGAGCCGGCCCGGACAACGATAGAGCAAGCGACCCGACACAGACGCTGGTCCGAGAGGAGGTTGATGATGGGCGAAGGGATATTACCCCTCCAGTTTCAGGAACCTGCTCGCTTTACGAGGCGCCGAGTCTCAAGTTGCCCACGTTTCTGCTCCCGTTTCTAATCAACAATTCAGAGCCGGAGCTTCGGGAGGCGCTAACTTTTTGCGTGCATCGGGAGCTCTCTCGCGAAGAGCGGTCCACACCGGCAGTTATGGTTCGCGAGCTCAACGAATCCCTCTTGTCGGCAGGTGTCTCTAACGAGGAGGCGCAGCGGTTCCTCGCGGTGTTTCTTGAGTGGTCGCCGTTTCCATTAAGGGAAATGCACCACTACTGGTTGACTCTTCAAGAGCTGTACCCTGAAAGCGAATCAATAAAACAGCAAGTCGAGGCATTTGCCGGTTTTGATCGCCCTCTTCCACCAGGAGGATTGAGTGTATGTTTTGATTCATCAGCGGGTACTCTTAGTGAGCAGATGAACACTCTATGGGACGCGAGGCGGGCGCGTGAGGATAGCAGTTGGATTCCGACATCTCTCGACGAACTACCAGTAAATGTCTCAGTTGGAGCGGAATCGTTTGTAGTTGAAGAGGGGCTCATTGAGCCCAACGATGTACTTAAATTCGACGGTAAAATGACTGCCACGTCGCGCAAGAGTGGGCAAGTTTTATGGACGAGACCCCTTTCCGTCGCTTTCTCGCCTATGGTACCGGGAGCGAGGCATAATCATGACCTACCTCTCCAGGGGTCTGAGTTGTTGACCGGGGAGGAGTTCGTTGTCAAGCTGACTTACACAGTTCTTCATCTCGCCAGCGACGGCACTCCCAAGTCCGGAATTTTTGAAAACACCCAGTTAAGGAGCTTCAAGCCAGTTTATTCTTCTGAGCAGCAACCACTTGGTTACCTTGTTGAGCCTCTGGGGCTTGATGGACATCCTCTGCGGCAACCTTCCGCGGCTTATGCCGTATTCGATACGTACCGTCTGGCACTTACACTGCAGCGCGATGGAATCAGGGAGCTAGCCAAAAAGGAGGGAGAAAAAGAGCGTCGTCAGGCAGCGCTACTTGGTGCCTCCCTCGACCGGATTTCGCTGGCCCATTCGGCTGCAGGTAATGTTGATGTGTTAAGGTTAAGACAGGACACCCCGACCATCATTACCTTTGGAGCAACCTGGTGTGGGCCGTGCCGAAACCTGGCCCCTGGCGTTAATGAACTGTCGAGACTATTAAAAGAGCAGAAAGAGCAGGGCGCAGGGGTCCTGAAGTTTTCGATAGATGATGATGCAAACACCTATGCCTCTGAGCTAGCTAGCTATCCAAATGGAGTTGTCACTCCCGAGCAGTGGGCCGAAACTGGACTTCCAGGTGTACCGGCCTACATCGTTGTTGAGTCAGGGAGGGTAACGGAATCTGGTATCCTCTCGGCGGCAAAGCTAGCCGAATTCAAGACGCGTTTTGCGGGTGCTACGAGTACCAACAACCCTTGAGCTCGAGTGCCGAGGACCACTTCGAGCGCCTGCTGCGATACTGTGCTCGGCCGCCCTTCGCGCCGGAGCGGCTCTCCGTGATCCGCGGCGAAGACGGCCGCGCGACCAAAGTCCGCTATGTGCTCCCGCGACACAAGGGAGCCAACTGGGATGGCCCCGGGGCGAGGGCGGAAGTCCACGCGGCCGGACGCCATCGGCGTCGTCGAACTCTCGCCGTTTGCCTTCTTGGCCCGGCTCGCTGACCTCGTGCCCCGGCCGGCCGCGCCCCGGCCGAAGGAGGGTCAATCGACGGTGACGAACTCGTTCACGTTGAGGAGCGCACGGCACACCTCGGCGAGGCCGCGCGACTCCGCGAGCCGGAGGCAGGCCTCCATCTCGTCCGGCTCCGGCGCCCGCTGGAAGGCGAGCGCGAAGAGGCGCTCGATCCGCGCGGCCGGGTCGGCCCCGGCCTCGCCCGCCACCCGCTCGGCCCACGCCCGGCTCGCCTGGATCGTGAGCGGGCCGTTCAGGAGCATGAGCGCCTGCGGCGGGGTCGTCGACACGCCGCGTTTCGCACAGGGCACCGAGTTGTCGGGCAGGTCGAAGGCCTCGAGGAGCGGGACGCGCGTGTTCCGCTTCTGCACGAGGAACAGGCTCCGGCAGAAGCGATCCTCCGGAGGGGAGGGATACCAGCCCTTCGTCTTCTCGGCATTGTCGTCGAGGAACGCCGGATTGGAGTCGAGCACCTCCGCCGGCAGTTCGGGCCACACCGGCGCGCCGTCGCGCTTCCCGTCGAGGAGCCCCGAGACGTGGAGCATCGCGTCGCGGATCTGCTCGGCGGAGAGCCGGCGCGGCGGCCGCAGGACGAAGTGGTCGGACATGCCGGCCGGGGCCTGCCGGTAGGTGGCGGAGAGGACCACGCGCCGCACGAGGCGCTTCACCGACCAGCCGTCGCGCACGAACGTCTCGGCGAGGTGGTCGAGGAGGGCCCGGTCGGCGGGGGGCGATCCGGCATGGCCGAAGTCGTCGGGCGTCGCCACGAGCGCCCGGCCGTGGAGCGCCTGCCAGATGCGGTTCACGAACACGCGGGCCGTGAGGGGGTGCCTCGGCGAGGCGATCCAGTCGGCGAGCGCGCGCCGCCGGCCGCTGGTGCGCGGATCGGCCGGTGCCGCGATCGCGGCGGGCCCCGCCGCGAACACCGCCGGGAACCCCGGCTCCACCTCCTCCAAGGGCGCCGCGTGGTCGCCGCCGGCGAGCACGTGCGTCGGCGGGATCGTGCCCGCCTCGTCGGTCATGAGCATGCCGCGCGTGAACGGCCGCTTCGCCCCCTCCACGGCGGCGATCCGGGCGGCGAGCGCCTCCCGGGCTGCCGCGTCGGTCTCCCCGAGCGCCTCGAGTTCCCGGCGCAGGGCCGCGGCCTCCGCGTCGCGGGCCTCGTTGTGCGCGGCGATCGCCTCGCGCTCGGCGCGGAGATCGAGCGGGGCGTCATCGGCGAAGCGTACGGCCGCGAAGAAGGCGCGAAGCCGGTAGTGGTCGGCCTGCGAGAAGGGATCGGTCTTGTGGTCGTGGCAGCGGCAGCAGGAGAAGGTGAGGCCGAGGAACGCTCCGGCGGTGGTCTCGGTGAGGTCGGCGAGCAGCTCGGCCCGGCTGCGGGCCTGCTCGTTGAACAGGCCGGCGGCGTTGTCGTGGGGGCCGAGGCGCAGATAGCCCGTCGCGATCCAGGCATCGCGATCGGCGGGGGTGTCGGGGGGCCCGCCCGAGAGCTCGTCGCCGGCGAGCTGCTCCCGCAGGAAGCGGTCGAAGGGAGTGTCGGCGTTGAACGACCGGACGACGTAATCGCGGAAGCGCCAGGCCTGCGGCCGGAACTCGTCCCAGTCGAAGCCGTTGCTGTCGGCGTAGCGCACGACGTCGAGCCAGAGGCGGGCCAAGTGCTCGCCGAACCGCGGGCTCGCGAGCAGATCGTCGACGAGCGCCGCGGCGGCCGCATCGGGGCCTGCCGCATCCGTCGCCGCGACGAACCGCTCCACGTCGTCGGGCGTCGGCGGCAGGCCGTGGAGATCGAAGAACAGGCGCCGGGCGAGCGTGCGCGCGACAGCCGGCGGCGGCGGGGGGATGCCGTCGATCGAGAGCCGGGCGAGGATGAAGCGGTCGATCCCGTCGCGCGGCCAGTCGGCATGCTCGGGCGGCGGGGGCGGGGGCTCGGAGAGGGCGAGCGGCTCGAGCGACCAGAGCGCCTCGGAGGCGGCTGCCCGAGCCGCGACGTCGGCGGCGCTCGCCGCGCGCGAGCAAGCCGCCGCGGCGAGGGCGACCATCGCAAGCGCGCTTGCGAGCCGGGACAGGAACGCGGGCCCGCTCGCCGCGGCGCCGCGCACCGCCGCAGAAGCGCACCGCGAGCCGCGAGGCTCGACTTCGCCATGCCCGACGGAAAGGACCTGGCGGCGTTTCATCCGAGCACCCCGGGAATGACCTTGGCGAGGCCCGCCACGCCGGTGAGCCGCTCATCGCGGCCCGCCACCGGATACGTGAGCCGGAGATGATCGAGGCCGAGCGCCGCGAGGATCGTCGCATGGAGATCGCGGAAGGGGATGGGACGGTCGACCGCCTGGTAGCCGACCTCGTCGGTCGCGCCGATCCGCGTTCCCGCCCGCACGCCCCCCCCCGCCAGCCAGATGGTGAAGCCGGCGGCGTTGTGGTTGCGGCCGCCGTTGCCCTGGACGAGCGGCGTG
>JBJTQP010000104.1:0-21581 GCA_046075685.1 Planctomycetaceae bacterium
TGTCGTCGATCCGGAGGATGAACTGCCCGCCCTGCTGCCGCGCGAACAGCCAGTTGAACAGCGCCGTGCGGACGCCGCCGATGTGGAGGTAGCCCGTGGGGCTCGGCGCGAAGCGGGTGCGGACGGTCATCGAGTCGGCTCCGGAGGCGTGGCAGGGGCCGTTAGCCTACTCACGCCGCGGCGCCGTTCATCCGGGCGAGTTTCCGGAGCCGCTTCTTCTCGGCCTTCGAGAGGTGGCGGTGCTCCTGCTCGGAGCCGTCGGTGTATTCGGTCTCCGAATCCTCGGCGGCCGACGATGCCACGGCCGGCTCGTCGTCGGTCACGTCGGCGGGCTCGTCGTCATCCGCATGCTCCTCCGGCTTCCGGGCCTCGGACTTCGCCGGCTTGGCCGGCGTGGCGACCTTCGGCTTCTTCACGCCGCACTGGCCCCGTACCTCGCGGATCACCGACCGTGCGGCCGCGAGCATCGCCACCAGCGCACATCCGGATGCCAGCGACCAGGCTGCCGCCCCCGCAGCCACGAACGTCTCCCGGCCGCCTGCGAGCCAGGTGGCCGCCGCCGCCGCGGCCCACGCCGCGAGGGCCAGCGTGAGCCAGAGCCCCGTCGCCAGACGCTCGTGCAGCGGCAGCACGGCCCACAGGCACACGGCGAACAGCGCGGTCGCCGCGACCGCCGTCCACCAGCCGAAGCCGCCGGGGCCGAACACGATGCCGGTCGAATCGGCCATGGCCGCCGCGATCAGCCTGCCGACGGGCACCGCCCCGGCGACCGCCGTCGCCACGAGCACCGCCGCCATCCAGCCCCAGGCCCGAAACCGGCCCTTGAAGTCGTCGCGTCGATGCCGACGCATCTGCCGCACGATCAGCGCCACGCCGGCGGCGACGAACAGGTAGGCCTGCGCCAGCCACGCCTGCAGCCCGCCCGCTCCCCGGACCTCGAACACGTCGCCGGCCACGGCGAGGGTCCGGGCGAACCGGCCGCCCCCCGCGAACAGGCTGCGGCCGAAGACCGGCTCGGCCAACGAGGCCGCAACCGCCGCTCCAAGTGACGCGAAGATCAGCACGGCAACGGCCGTCAGGCCGCCGATACCCGTGGGCACGAGCACCGCCGGCCCCCGCTGCTTCTCCGGATGGGCCTCGGGATCGTAGGCGGCCATGGTTCGTGGCGGCTCCGCCGCGGCCGCAGCGGCATCGCCGGCCGACCGCGTCCACGAAGCCACGAGCCGACGACGCTGGTCGCGGCGCTGGTTCGACGACAGGGACATAACGCGTGCTCGAATCCGTCCGAGTGTGGGGTCGACGCGGCACTCCTTGCCGGTCGGGCCGCGCGGGGCGGCCTGCCTGCGGATCGGCGGCAGCCTGGCGGCGCCGCGGCGATCCACTCCGGAGAACTCGACCGGATCGGTCGGCGTCGTGCAGTGACGGCGGCCGCGACGCGAGAGAAGGCACGCCGGGCAGGTTCGTCACGGCCGGCACATCCGCGTCGAACGGCAGGGTCGTGCGGCGGGCGATTTGCCGGCCTGCAGCGGGTCGGCTACGATCCTGCCGCACGAGCCATTTTCCGCCGTTTCACCAGCTCCGGAGCCCCATCATGGCCTACACGCTGCCCCCCCTGCCCTACGCGTTCGACGCCCTCGAGCCCTTCATCGACGCCCGGACGATGGAGATCCACCACGACAAGCACCACGCCGCCTACGTGACCAACGTCAACAAGGCGCTGGAGACGCATGCCGACCTCGCCGCCCTGCCGGTGGAGAAACTGATCGCGGATCTCGAGAAGGTGCCGGAGGCGATCCGCACGGTCGTCCGCAACAACGGCGGCGGCCACGCGAACCATTCGCTGTTCTGGGAGTCGCTCGGCAAGGGCAAGGGTGGCGAGCCCTCGGGGGCGCTGGCCGAGGCGGTTCGCTCGGTGTTCGGTGACTTCGCGAAGTTCAAGGAGGAGTTCACGAAGGCGGCCATGGGCCGGTTCGGCAGCGGCTGGGCGTGGCTCTCGGCCGACAAGACCGGCAAGCTCCTGATCGAGAGCACCGCCAACCAGGACAGCCCGATCATGCACGGCAACACGCCCCTCCTGGGCATCGACGTCTGGGAGCACGCCTATTACCTGCTCTACCAGAACCGCCGGGCCGACTACGTCTCCGCCTTTTACAATGTGATCGACTGGGACGCGATCGGCAAGCGATTCGCGGCCGCCGCGAAGTAGGCCGGCGACGAAGCCCGCACGACGGCATTGACTCGCCTCCGGGCGGGATCCTATTCCCCCGCTTCCAGGGTCGGAAGGATCCCGTCCGGAGGCAGTTTCATGAGTCTGGCGCCGTCGCAGCGAATCTCGTCCGATTCGTGGGCCCGCGGAGCGGCCGCGGTCGTGGTGGCCCTCGCCGCGACGGGCTGCACGTCGGGGAAGTCGTGGACGGCCAAGCCGTCGTGGTGGACGTTCGGCGGCGGCGACCCCGCGAAGCTCACCGATGCCCCACCGGCGTCGACCGCCGTCGCCAAGCCCTCGGCGTCGGCCAAGCAGTATCCGACGACGACGACGCCCGAAGGCTACGTGCTCGAAAACGCCCAGCGGGCCGCGGGCACCCAGGTGGCGTCCGCCGGCCCCGCCGCCCCGGCAGCGCCGGCGGCCGAGGCCGCCCCGATCACCTACGGCACGAAGCCTCCGCCAGCGGTTGCTGCCGCTCCCCAGATCGCGTCGACCGCGCCGGCCGCGGGCGGGCTGTCGCCCATCGCGCCGCAGGTGGGCCCCTATTCGGCTCCATCCGGCCCGGCTCCCAACGAGCAGACGCTGCCTCCGGCAGCGCCGGCGGGCGGCAGTTTCGGCTCCGGATTCGCGGCCGCGCCGCCTGCCGCGTTCGGCCAGACGGCACCGCCGCCGGCCGAACCCTCCGGCATTCGCGTGGCTGACGCCCGCGGGAGCGATGGCTGGTCGGCCGCGCCACCCGCGGCCGGCGCTGCGGGAGACTCGCGGTATGGCGCCACATCGGGCAGCCGGTTTTCAGGCGGCTCTCCGGCATCTGACGTTCCGACCGCTCCGTCGGCAGCCCCGATGTCGCCGGCACCATTCACCGCAGGCGCTTCAGCGATCATGCCGCCCTCATCAGCGCTGCCGGCCGCCGCGGCGTTGCCCGCGGCTGCTTCCCTACCGCCCACAGCGTCCCTGCCTCCGGCGGCGGCCCTGCCTCCGACGTCGTCGCTACCGCCGGCGTCACAACTGCCGGCGGCGTCACAACTGCCGGCGGCAATGCCGCAGGCGGCTCCCGGCCTGCCGGCCGCCGCGCCATCATCGCTGTCGCCGCCGAGTCGGCGGCCCGACCCCGGCTATCGGCCGGGCGGCACGTCGAGCTATCGCCCGAGCCGCACCATCCTGGCGGGCGATCCGCCTGCGGATTCCGGAACCGTGCAACCGGTCTCGTTCGAGCAGCCGATGCCGGCAGGCTCCTGACCGCCCGCCGCCGCGGTCACCAGCCCATGACCATGTTCGACTCGATCACCTTGCGGGCCCGATCGAGGTCGTCGCCGGTCTCGTGCATGTAGAGCCGGATCGCGTGCACCTTGTCGCCCGCCGCCTTCGCCAGGCACTCGCGGGCCGTGCTGCACGGGCTCGATCGCGACCCGGTGAGGCCGAGGGCCGACTTCGAGATCACCCACGAGTCGCGGGGGCGGCGTGTGAGCCGCACGATCCTCTCGCCCGGATAGGCGTCGTGCACGACCGCCTCGGCGGCGTGCTCGTCGGCGGCCCACGAAATCATGATGTGGGCCTCGGTCTCGATCTCGAACAGCGGCATGGCTCGTTGCTCCTGGACGTCGGGAATCGAAGGTACGCGGACCGTGGAACCCCGTCAAACCGCGAACCGCCCCCCGCGTTGAGGACGGCGTACAATCCAGCCCGGGCAACGCGGGTCGCGCGGCCCGGAGCGATTGGCTGAGCATGAAGTACGACCGCTTCGGCTTTCCGATTCCCGCCGAGTTCACACCGCCCGAGGAGTCGACGGTCGCCGGCAGGGCCGCGCCCCGCCGCAGCGCCGCCGATCATGGCGGCCCGCGGCCCACGGCGGGCCGCCGCAAGCGGCTCTTCCTGCTGGGCGTGCTCGCGGCGGTGGTGGTGCCCGGACTGCTGGCGCCCGGCGTGATGCCGGCCGTGGGCGAGGCGGTGGTGCAGTGGTCGATCGAGCGGGCGGTGGTGCACGAGGGCCGCGGCGACCTGCGCACGGCCATCGGCGACATCAGCCGGGCGATCGGCTGGGCCGGTCACGACGCGGGCCGGCGCAGCCGGCTGCTCTGCTGGCGGGCGATGCTGCGAATCGAGAATCGCGACGCCCGCGGCGGCCGCGCCGACGCGGAATCCGCGGTCACGATCGCGCCCACGCTCACGCAACCCCGCCGGGTGCGGGCCTTGGCGAGCGTGATCCTCGGGGATCCCGAGTCCGCGCTGGCCGACGCACAGGCCGCCGTCGAACTCGCCGGCCCGGCCGATCCCGAGGCGCTCAATCACCGCGCCTACGTGCGGGCCCTGGTCGGACGCGACCTCGAGGCCGCCCTGTCCGACATCGATTCCGCGCTCGCCGACGACGGCACCGGCTCCGCCGAGATGCTCGACACGAAGGGCTTCGTGCTCCACCTGCTCGGCCGCCACCACGAGGCGGTCGACCTCCTCAACGTGGCCATCGACATGGAGCAGAAGGAGCGGCGCGAGCTCGCCGTGCTGGCGGGCCACGTCGACCCCGACGAGCTCGCCTACCGCCTGCGATCGCTCGACCACGGCCTCGCCGTGATGCTCCACCACCGCGGCCGCGCCTGCCAGGCGCTCGGCCTGGCCAAGCAGGCCCGGCAGGATTTCGAGACCGCGGAGCGGAAGGGCTTCGCGCCGGAGAGGGGCATTTTCTGACGGCTGCGGACGGCGGTCTGGCTGCGCCGCGGGTCGCCGGTATACTTCGCCTCACGACGACGTGGGCACCCGATCGAGGGCCGCCGAGTCCGCCAGCGGCGGATCCGGGCCCGACACGGGGGTGTAGCTCAGTTGGTTAGAGCGCCAGCCTGTCACGTTGGAGGCCGCGGGTTCGAGTCCCGTCACCCTCGCTCGTCCGCTTCGTCGCCCCTTCTTCCGCCCCATGCACCAGGCCACGGCCGTCGTCACAGGCGCCGCCAACGGCCTCGGCCGGGCCCTCGCCATGGCCCTGCTCGACGACGGCTGGGCGGTGGCGGGCATCGATCGCGATGAGGGGATCGCGCGGCTCGACGCCGCCTCTCCGCCCCGTGCCGGCGAGCAGCGGATCGCGATGGACGTCCGCGACGCCGCCGCCTGGCGATCCCTCCACGACCGGCTCCGGGCCGAGTGGCACGACCTCGACCTGCTGGTGAACGCCGCCGGGGTGGGCGCCGCCGGCGAGGTGGGCACGCTGCCCGAGGAGCAGTGGCGGCGGGTGATCGACACCAACCTGCTCGGCACGGCGCTGGGCTGCGAGACCTTCCTGCCGTGGCTGCGGGCCAATCGCGGCAGGCCGCACCTCGTGAACATCGCCTCGATCGCGGCCGTGCTGGCCCCCGGCTCGATGGCGGCCTACTCGGCCAGCAAGGCGGGCGTCGTGGCCCTTTCCGAGGCGATCGTCGCCGAGTGCCCGCCGCGGCGGCCGGGCGTGACGATCGTCTGCCCCGGCTTCTTCCGTTCGGGCCTGCTCGACACCTGGCACTTCGCCTCGGCCGTCACCCGCCGTGAGGCCGAGCGGCGGATGGCGGCCAGCTGGTGGACGAGCGACCGCGTGGCCCGTCGCGTGCTCAGGGCCGTGCGCCGCAACCGCCGCTACGTGGTGGTGGGCGTGCTGGCCCGCTGGCTCTGGCGGCTCAAGCGGCTCGCCCCGCGGGCGACGACGGCGCTCGTGCGGGTGGCCTACCGCAGGCTGCGATAGCCGCGGTGGCCCCAGCGAGGTTCGCGCGTGAAGTGAAGCGGATCAGCGGTCGACCGGCGTCACTCCAGCTCTTCGAGCCAGGCGCGGATCTCGTTCTCGTACTCGCTGGCCAGGCCGCCCACGATCAGCTGCCGGTGGAAGCTGGCGGCGCCGCCCTTCTTCATGTCGGCATCCTCGGCGCTCGGAAACCGCTTCGCGGGATCGGCCGCGATCAGCCCGCGGCAGAAGTCCATCAGCAGTTCGTTGCAGGTCACCTCGCTGGGCAGCAGCTGCGGCAGCCGGTGCACGAGCGTCCGCTTCGCCTCCAGGAGGTCGCCGAACGACTGCAGACCGGCGAAGGGCGGCCGGCCTGCGAGCATCTCCACGAGCACGTAGCCGAGGCTGGCGAGGTCCGACCGCGGCGTGTTCACCTGCCCCTCGAGCACCTCGGGAGCCGCGTAGGCGGGCGTGCAGGTCTTGGTGGGCGGCGGCTCGTCCACCGGATGGGCCGAGCCGATGTCGATGATCTTCGCGTTGCCGGTCCGCTTGACCATGATGTTGGCCGTCTTCACGTCGGCATGGACGATGCCCTCGCGATGCAGGGCGGCCAGGGCGGCGAGGCACTCGCGGACGATGGCGATCGCCACCCCCGGCTTGAGCCGCGACTGCTGGGGCCCCGCGGTCACGACCACCTTGTTGAGATACCGCCAGCGGTCTTCGGTCACGCTGGCCCGGGTGCGCTCGAGCAGCTCCGGCGCCAGCAGCCGCGAGAGGTCATAGCCGTCGATCCACTCCATCTCCATGATGCGGATCATCCGCTGCTCGACGAAGTTCTGGACGTCGAGCAGGTTGTCCTGCTGGATCTGGGCGACCCGCACCGCCACCGCCGCGATGCGGTTCATGGCCTCCGCGTAGGCCTGCTCGGAGTCGTACCGCTCCGGCGAGAAGACCTTGAGCGCCACCGGGAGCGTGAAGTTGTCGGAACCACGGCGCGTGGTGAGGTAGACCACGCCCTGGCCGCCGGCCCCGAGCCGGCGGGAGAGGGTGTGGTATTCGGTCCAGTTGAGCCGGCCGGCGCTGAGGATTTCCGTGTACTTCGCCAGCAGCTCCTCGGGGCAGCGGGAGCCCACCTCGCCCGCCACCGTGATGGTCGGCCGGTCCTCCTGCAGGATCGTGGTGCTCATGCGTCGCGCTCCTCGTCGGGCGGCTCCGGGAAGCCGAGCCGCTTGTCGACGAGGTTCCGCAGCGGGCGGCCGGCGCGGAACCTCCGGAGATTGTCGCAGAAAAAGTCGGTCATCGCATCGATGCGGTGCTTCGCCTGTCCGCCCACGTGCGGCGTGATCAAGAGCCGCGGGGCCGTCCAGAGCCGGCTGGTGGCCGCCGGCGGCTCCTCGGGCGTGACGTCGAGGGCGGCGGAGTCGAGGTGGCCGCTCTCGAGGGCGTCGACCAGCGCGTTCTCGTCAACCATTCCGCCGCGGGCCACGTTCACGAGGATCGCCCCCCGCTTCATCCGGGCGAGCGCCGGGGCGTCGATCAGGTTGCGGGTGTGCTCGGTGAGCGGCGCGCAGAGGAAGAGGATGTCGATCTGGGGGAGGATGTCGGACAGCGTGTCGGGGCCGCCGAGGAACTCGACCGCCGGAGGCTTCCGCACCGGGAACCAGTCGGTTGCCAGGATCCGCACGCGAAACGGCTCGAGCACCTCCACGAGCCGCCGGCCGTTGCCCCCGAGGCCCACGATGCCCACGGTGGCGCCGGTGAGGTCGACCGTGGGCCGGCGGACGAACTCGCGCCGGGCCTGCTGCTCCAGAAACAGCGGGAACCGCCGCGTGCAGGAGATCGCCATGCCGATGGTCTGCTCGGCGACCTGGTCGGCCAGCACGCCCGAGGCGCTGGTCACGACGATGTCGGAGCCCACCACGGCCGGCACGAGGCAGTGGTCGAGGCCGGCGGCCGACGACTGGATCCACCGCAGCCGCCGCCCCTCGACCACGCGGTCCCACGGCACGGGCACCTTCGGATGGCCGCAGAACAGGTCGGCCGACGGGAGTTCCTCCGCCACCCGCTCCTGGCCCGCGTCGACGAGCGTGGCCTCCGGCCAGACCGCCTGGATCTGGGCGACGTGCCGCGGTTCGACCGGATAGCAGAGGACGATGCGCATGGCCGCGGTTGTCGCAGCCCCGGCGGCGATTTGGCAAGCGGTTTTCCGGTGCGGATTCCCGCCCCAATCCTCACGTTGGTATAGTTCGATCCATGCGTCTGCCCCTGATCACCGTCGCCGCCCTCGCCTTCCTGAGAATCGCCTGCGGCCTGCACTTCTTCCTGGAAGGGATGTCGCACCTCCGCGACCCCGACTGGTCGAGCGCCGGCTTCCGCCGCGCGGCCGTCGGGCCCCTGGCCGACTGGTACCGCTCGTCGCTCCCCGAAACCGGCGACTGGTCGGGCACGCTGGGCGCCGCCGACGGCCGGTCGGCCGATGAGGCGTCGCAGGCCTGGCAGGCCAGCGTGGTCGCCTCATGGCGGCGGCTGTTGGCCGCCCGCACGAAGGCCGTGCCGCTGGCGGCCGACGCGAAGGCCGCGGCGGAAGCGAGCCTGGAGGTGGCGGCCAAGGAGCTCGCCGCCTACGGCAAGGGCGTGGCCGACGACCTCGCCGACTACCGGCTGCAGGTGGCCCGCCTGGCCGCCGCCGAGAAGAAGCCCGGCTCCCGCGACATTCCCTTCGAGCGGGAGCGGCTGGCCAAGAAGCAGAAGGAACTCGGCGGGCAGGCGACGGGCTGGATGAAGGACGCCGCCGCGATCGGCCAGAAGCTCGTCGCCGCCTGGGACGAGCAGCTCCCCGACGCCGCCACCCGCGCGAAGGCGGCAGCCGCCGCCGAGCCCCCGCCGATCTGGAAGGCCGACCGGTTCGTGTCGTGGTCGCTGGTGACGATCGGCGCCTGCCTGGTGCTCGGCATCGCCACGAAGTTCAACGCCATGGGGGGGGTGTGCTTCCTGGCCAGCGTCCTGGCCACGCAGCCCTTCTGGGTGCCCGGCGCCCAGGCCACCTACAACCAGTGGGTGGAACTCGCCGCCCTGCTCGCGATCGCCGCCCTGCCGATCGGCGGCTGGAGCGGCCTCGACTTCTTCCTCACGCGGTGGTGCCCCCTGGGCCGCTGCTGCGGCGCGAACACCTGCGGCCGCTGAGCCGTACACGATCAATTGGGACCAGAGGTGCCGGCATGAACCTGACAGAACAACAGAAGCAGATCGGCAAGGAAAACTTCGACGACGCCGTGGCGATCACCCGCCGCGACTTCCTCGCCGGCACGGTGGCCGCGGGCGTGGCGACCGGCGCGGGTCTGGGCTCGATCTACTTCGGTTACGGCCGGAGCGTGGGCGACCCGCTCCGCGTGGGCTTCCTCGGCACCGGCGACGAGGGGAGCGTGCTGCTCGGGGCCCACAACCCCGACTACATGAACGTGGTCGCGATCGCCGACATCCGCCCCTACAACGTGTTCCGCGCCTTCCATGGGGACGTCTCCAGCCCCAGCGCCACCAAGGCCCGCCCCGGGCTGATGGCGAAGTACAAGTGGTCGACCGAAGACGCGGCCCGCGCCGCGGTGAAGGTCTACGGCGCCTACGAAGACCTGCTCGCCGATCCCGACATCGAGGCGGTGGTGATCGCCCTGCCGCTCCACCTCCATGCCCCGGCAGCCATCAAGGCGATGCGGGCCGGCAAGCACGTGCTCACCGAGAAGCTGATGGGGCACAGCATCCACGAGTGCAAGGAGATGGGCCGCGTCGCCCGCGACACGGGCAAGATCCTCGCCACCGGCCACCAGCGGCACTACAGCATCCTCTACGACAACGCCGTCCACACGATCGGCACCGCAAAGCTGATCGGCGACGTGCATTCGATCCGCGCCCAGTGGCATCGCGGCAACCTCCCCGGCAAGGACTCGTGGAAACCGCCCATGCCGGCCGACCCGTCGTTCGTGAAGAAGCTCGAGGGCTGGAAGAAGGATCTCGCGACGGCCAAGCCCGCCGACATCGACGCCCTCCAGAAGCAGATCGCCCAGCTCGAGGCCCAGATCACCGACCAGGCCGTGGATGCCGCGAACTATGGCTACACCGAGAAGACGCTCGGCGACGGCTCCGTCCGCACGCCGCTCGAGGAGCTGATCCGCTGGCGGCTCTGGCAGCGCACCGGCGGCGGCCTGATGGCCGAGCTCGGCAGCCACCAGCTCGACGCCGCGGGCATCTTCGTGTCGGCGATGCACGGGCCCGGCAAGAAGGTGAAGCCGCTCACGGTCACGGCCGTGGGCAACCGCAGCATCTTCCCGGCCGACCGCGAGATCGACGACCACGTCTACTGCATGTACGAGTATCCGGCCCCGGGCTACGAGGACGACACGAACAAGAAGATCGTGGTCACCTACTCCTCCATCAACGGCAACGGCTTCGGCGGCTACGGCGAGGTGGTGCTGGGCACGAAGGGCACGCTGATCCTCGAGCAGGAGCAGGACGTGATGCTCTACAAGGACGCCGCCAAGGACACCCGTGTGACGGTGGCGAAGGCGAAGGACGGCGCCCCTGTGCTCGACACCACCGAGAGCGGCGCGGGCCCGGCGACCGCGGCCAAGGGGGGCGGCGACGCCGCCCCGTCCCGCGGCTACACCGAAGAGATGGAGCACTGGGCGTGGTGCATCCGCAACCCGGCCCCCGAAAACCAGCCCCGCTGCAGGCCGGAGGTGGCGATCGCCGACGCGGTGATCGCGCTGGTGAGCAACGTGGCCCTGATGAACCCGACGACGCAGCCGCGGATCGAGTTCAAGCCCGAGTGGTTCGACATTTCGTCCGACGAGACGCCCGAAGGCATCAAGCCCGACGTGGCCCGCGACGGCTACAAGGTCTGACGCGTGCCGCGCGGGTGGAAGCATTCCCGTAGGTGCGGGCTTGCAGCCTGCACCAATCGACCCGCATTCCGCAGGCTGCAAGCCTGCGGCTACGGGGGCGGGGTGATTCCACCGGCTGCAAGCCTGCGGCTCCGGGGCATCACCCGGCGCGGCACACCAGCCTGCGCAGGCGTTTCTCCGCTTCGATCACCGCGAGCGGCACGGCCGCGAGGCCGATCACGAGCGGCCAGTCGGCTCCGGGATGGCCGGCCACCTGGAACACCGGCTGTGCCGGCGGCAGCGTGACGACGGCCACCTGGACCAGCGCCGAGAGCGTCACGGCGAGCAGCAACGCCGGGTTGCCGGACACGCCGAGCTCCCATGCCGTGAGCCGGTCGCTGCGGCAGCCGATCGCCACCAGCAGCTGCGCGAGCGCCGCCACGCAAAAGGCGACGGTGCGGGCATGGGCGAGCCGGGCATCGTCGCCTCCCCACGCCAGCCAGAAGGCCGCCAGGCAGACCGCGGCCACGACGGCGCCGTGCGTCACGATCGTCGCGCCGGCGGCCCAGGAGATCACCGGCTCGCGGGGCGGCCGCGGGGGCCTGCGCATGATGTCGGGCTCCGGCGGCTCGAGGCCCAACGCCAGCGCCGGCAGGCCGTCGGTGACGAGGTTGAGCCAGAGGATCTGGATCGCGGCCAGCGGGGCCGGCCAGCCCAGCACCGCCGCCACGAGCATCACGAGCAACTCGCCGGCGTTGCACGAGAGGAGGTAGTGCATGAACTTGCGGATGTTGTCGGAGATGCCGCGGCCCTCCTCGACGGCCGCCACGATGGAGGCGAAGTTGTCGTCGGTGAGCACCATGTCGGCCGCCTCGCGGGTGACGTCGGTGCCCGCGAGGCCCATGGCGATCCCGATGTCGGCGGCCTTCACCGCCGGCGCGTCGTTGACGCCGTCGCCGGTCATCGCGACCACGTGGCCCAGGCCCTGCAGGGCCCGCACGATCCGCAGTTTGTGGGCCGCCGACACGCGGGCGTAGACCGGCGCGGCGGCCGCGACCGCCGCCAGCCCCGCGTCGTCGAGGGCGTCGATCTCGGGGCCGGTCACCGCGCGGCCGGCCGCCGGGGCCAGGCCCAGTTCGCGGCCCACGGCGAGCGCCGTGGCCGGATGGTCGCCGGTGATCATCACGGGGCGGATGCCCGCCGAGCGGCAGCGGAGCACGGCGGCCCCGGCTTCCTCGCGCGGGGCGTCGAACATGCCCGCCAGCCCCACGAAGACGAGATCTCGCTCCACGTCGTCCGGCGTGCCGTCGAGGGGTTCCGCGGCGGGCAGCGGCCGCCACGCGAACGCGAGCACGCGGAGGGCGTCGCCCGCGAGTCGCTCCGCGGCCGCCAGAATCTCCTCCCGCCGAGCGGGCGTCAGCGGCACGATCGAGCCGTCGCACCGCTCCGCCACGCAGCAGCCCAGCAGCGATTCGGGAGCCCCCTTGGTGGCGAGCAGGCGCTCGCCGGCGTTTCCCCGCACCACCACGCTCATGCGGCGGCGGGCGGAGTCGAAGGGCAGTTCGAAGAGCGGCGGCGGCCACGGCTCGCGGGTGCCGACGCCCGCCTTCATCGCGGCCACGAGGAGGGCGGCCTCGGTGGGATCGCCCACCACCCGCCAGCCGCCGTCGGTCGACGTGAACGCCCCGCGGCGCGTATCCCGCGCCGCTCACTGTGTGCCGCCGGCGGGCCGTGACGACCTCGCGGACGGTCATCTCGTTGCGGGTCAGGGTGCCGGTCTTGTCCGAGCAGATCACCGTCACGGAGCCGAGCGTCTCCACGCTCGGCAACCGCCGCACCAGGGCGTGCCGGCGAGCCAGCCGCCGCTGCAGCGGCGTGGGCTCGGGGGGCGCATGCTCCAGCATTCCGGCGATCCGGCCGAGTTCGGTGCCCATGCCGGTGGCGACCACGAGGCCCGCCCCGCTGCCGGAGGCGGCGACGGTGCCGGCGTGGATCATGCCCGCGCGATCGCCCAGCGGCGTGTCGGCAGGGAGGCCATCGCCGGCCCGCTTCTCGACCGGCTGGCTCTCGCCCGTCAGCGCGGATTCCTGCGTCACGAGCCCGTAGGCCTCGACCAGCCGGGCATCGGCGGGAACGTGGTCTCCCGCCTCGATCTCGATCCGATCGCCGACCACCACGTCGCGGGCCGGAATGGACCGCACCGTTCCCTCGCGGACCACGCGGGCCAGCGGTGCCGCCAACGCCTGCAGCGCCGCGAGTGCCCGCTGGGCGCGGTCCTCCTGCAGGAATCCGATCGCCGCGTTGACCAGCACGATCGCCACGATCGCGGCGGCGTCGGCCCAGTCGCCCATCGCCGCGGCGATCGCGGCGGCCGCGACCAGGATCCAGATCACCAGTTCGCGAAACTGGGCCAGCAGCGTTCGCCACCACGGGGCGAGCAGCGGCATCTCGATGGCGTTCGGTCCGCCGGACGCGAGCCGCCGGGCGGCTTCGGCGGCCGTCAGGCCCGCCTGGGGATCGGTCGCCAGCCGGTCGATGACCTCGGCCGTCCCCAGCGCATGCCAGGCGACGAACGACGGGAAGGGGTCGTTCGCGGGGGCAGGTGCGGGCGGGGATGAGGGCATGGGACCGCCTGCGGGCTGTGACGGTTGTGCCGCAGATTGTACGGCCGACGCCCGCGATCACCGGCTCGATGCCGATGCGGCGAGGTAGAGTGAAGAAGACTCTTTCCTCGCCGCGACCGCCGCCATCACCTCGTTCGGAACAGCCATGTCGCCCCGCATGCTGCGTCTCACATTTTCGCTCGCCGCCTGCTTGTGCCTGATGGCCGCAGCACCGGCCACGGCCCGAGGCCAGGCGGCCCGGCATGGCACCCTTGGAAACTGGGGAAACGGCAGCGGCAACTGGGGCGGCAGCAGCTTCACGGTGGGCCGCAGCACGATCTACGCCAACGGCATGGTGTCGAACCGCGTCGGCGACATGACCTACTTCAACAACGGGCTCGTGGGGCGGCAGTTCGGCCGCGTGACCGTCTACACCAACGGCCTCGTCTCGGTGGATGGTGACCGCGGCCGCTTCTACAGCAACTACTCCGTCGGCGTCCCGATTCGCGGGACGCCCGGCGGCATGGTCTACGGCGGCGGCACGCCCTATCCGCTCGGCCCCACGCCGTTTCCGGCGCCGCCGCGGTAGGCTCCGCGGCGCATGAGGCGGGGTATGCCCGGGCCCGGCGGACCGTGCCTGCACCGACGTCCGCCACGCGGAATCGACGGGCTCGAGGAGGCCGCCTCCAGGGGGTTTCCCGAGGGCCGCCGCCCGAAGCATTGCCCAGCCCCATTCGACTGTGATAGCCTCTCCCGCTGGGTTGGGAGGGCCATCCTGCAGTCGATTCGTGTCCGGAGGCTTCCATGACGCGGCGCCGACGCGTTTCAGCGAATCGGCGGCGGTCTTCGAGCCGTCGCCGCCACATGCCACGGCTCTCGCGGCGTCGGACACGCGGGCTTCGGCGGCGACGCATCGCGGTCGAGATGCTGGAGCCGCGGCTCGTGCTCGCGCTCACGCCGGCGCCCGACACGGATCCGCTCACGGCCGCGCAGACGGCCGCGCTCGTCAAGGGCATCGACACCCTCGCGCAGCGGCTCATCCAGATCCAGGAAAGCGGGCTCCTCGACAAGCAGGCCGCCGGCCTCGGCGAATCGCTCGGCACACTCTCTCCGATCGGCGACCAACTCCGCACCGGTCTCGCGGAGCGGCTAGCTTCGCTCTCCGGTGCCGTCACCGTGCTCGACGTCAAGAACGCCTTTACGAAGGCGGACGACGACGACCCGGTGCTCAAGCTGACGTCATTGAATGCGGAACGCGAGTCGTTCGAGGGCCAGAGCCGGCTGTGGTTCACGGCGGCGATCTCCGGAAGCAAGACGCTGCCGGGATACCGCCTCGACCTCGGTCAGGTGCCCTCCAAGACCACCACGCCCTCACTGCTCGACCGCGGCTTGCACCTCGGAGACGTGAAGCCGACCGTGGAGATCGGCTACGATGGCACGCTCGGCTTCGGCATCGACCTGGCCCCGGGGCTGGCGCAGTCCCAGGCCTTCTTCCTCAAGTTCGACACCCTCGACGTGCTGGCCAAGGCGAGTCATAAGGGGGCGACCGCGATCCAGGATGTGGATGCCAGTTTCGGCATCATGCGGCTCGGCCCCGCCGACCTCGAGGTGTCGCTCGACACCCGCGTCCGGATCGACCTCGCAGAAGGGGCGGACGGTGTCGTCTCGCTCGGCGAACTCGACGGCACCGCGACCGGGCAGCTCGCCGCCCTGCTCCCCCAGGCGGCGGTCGGCTCGGGCCTCTCCGTCACCGTGCCCTTCAAGCTCGGATTTGGCGGCTTCACCCAGGCCGTCGGGTCGAATCACAAGGTGGTCGTCAAGGCGACCGACGCCCTCGATCCGGCGTCGCTGGCCCTCACGCTGCCCAGCCTCACCGTGGCGGGCGGCGCCACGCCCTTCGACTTCACGAAGCTCGCCGACATCAAGGACAACGACCTCGGGGCGTTCCTCGCCGACCTGGGCCACTGGGTGCCGGAGCTGGGCCGGGAGTTCGAGGTGCCGCTGGTGGCCAAGCCGTTCGCCTCGCTGTTTGGCGGCGACATGCTCAAGCGGGTGGATGACCTCGTGGCCAAGGTCAAGAGCTCGGCCAGTTCGTGGGCGTTCACCACGGCCGATGACATGGTCGAAAAGCTGGCGGCCGCGCTGGGCAAGAACGTCGCCGACCTCGACCTCCGCTGGAACGGCGATGCAAACGCCGTGCAGTGGAAACTGCCCCTCGACTTCACGAAGAAGGTTTTGGAGTCGTTCGACCCCGGTGCGATCGTGCCGGCAGGGCTGCCGCTGGAGGTCGCCGCGAAGGGCTCCGTGTCGCTCACCGCCACCACGGCCCTCGCGATCACGGCGGGCGTCTCGGCGCGGGCGCCCGTGAGCTCCACCGCCGTCACCTCCGCCACCCTCCTCTCGGCGCTCAATGGCGGCGCGGGGCTCACGAAGAACGCCCTGATACCCGGCGACGACATCACGTTCGGTCTGCGGGACGGCACCACACTCGGATTCGACCTCGACCCCATCGCCGGCCTGGGCACCGACTCCATGGTCGGCACCGCCACGGTCGCCGGGCTGCTGGCCGTGCTCAACGGTCCGTCCGCCGCGGGCCGGCTCTCGGCGACCCTCGCCAACAACCGGCTCGTGCTCACCGACCTCACGGTTCCCGCGTCGAAAGACGCGACCTTCTCGATTGCGGCGCCGCAGAAGGTGGTCATGGCGGCCGACAAGAAGACGCAGATCACGCAGACGTCGCTCGCCCCGGCCGCGCTGGGGCTGACGGTCATGCCCGTGGCCGACACCACCCTCCAGGGCAAGCCGCTCGCCAGCCAGCCGCTGCGGGAGCGAATCTACGTCGCCGCCGGCGACGTGGGCACGGCCAACGTCACCCTGTCGGCGTCGCTCGAAGCCGGGGCCGCGCTGGGCCCGCTCTCGCTGGCGATCCACAAGGGGGCGGCGACGGGGTCTGCCGGCATCACGCTGAAGCTCACCGATCCGGCCACGGTGCCGGGCACCACGTCGCGGGTGACGCTCGCGGAAATGGACGCGGGGATCGCCAAGCTCGTCGGCTTCAAGTTGGCGGCTCCGAAGCTCGACGGCATCTTCCAGCTCAAGGTCCGGCCCCAGGCGCTCGCCAAGGACGTCCTCGGCATCGACGACTCGAAATACCAGGCCGACCCGCTCACGGTCGCCCCGGCCCCGGCCGACGTGCCCTTCGTCAGCATCAAGGCGGAGGCCGGCGATGCCTGGAAGTTCAAGGCGGCCCCCAGCCAGAAGCTCGAGCAGGCGCTGCAGGGCATGTCCGACCTCTCGCTCGACGACCTGCCGAAGATGCTCGCGCTGTTCGCGGGCTACCTGAAGGGAGCGCCCTTCTGGGACGTGAAGATTCCCTGGGACGGCCGCACGCTCGGCACGTTCCTGGGCATCGAGTCGGCCCTCGCGGGCTTCACGTCGCTCGACCTCAAGGCGATCCTCGGCCGGCCCGACGCGGGGGGCACCTGGCCGGCTGCAAGCTTCAACGGGCTCGGCAAGGCGTTCCGCGACAAGTTCGACGCCCAACTGCCGAAGCTCTCGGGACTGGCGCAGTTCGGCCGGCTGCAGCGGCTGTCGTGGGCCCTCGGCGACCTGATGGTCCGCTGGGACGGCTGGACGCCGGGCGTGCAGGGGCTCGATCTCGCCCTCATCGGCGACCTGCGCGGCTGGGCGGCGGAGGCAAACCTCGTGTTCGCGTCGCTGCCGGCTGACGCCGCCATCAAGGACGTCCGGCTCGCCTTCGGCAGGCTGCTCGCCTTCGACCCCACGAAGGACGTGGCCTGGCTCAACGGCCTGAATCTGGCGACCCTCAATCTCGGCGGGCTCGACCTGGGCGGTCTCGGCGGCTTTGGCAGCGTGATCAAGTCGCTGCTGCCCGCGCTCCCCGGGATCACCGTCGACGTCACGCCGAGCCTCGCGGAGGTGACCCCGGGAGGGGCGAAGGCGCTGGCGTTCGACACCACGGTGACCTACGCCGGCTTCTCGACGGAACTCGACCTCGACGCCCTGGCGATCGAAGGCACGGCGTTTTCAGTGAAGGGCTCGGGCGGCATCGCGCTCAAGCTCGCTGGATCCGTGACCGGCCGCTTCGGTCTCAACCTCTCCACGAAGTCGGCCTTCTTCGACGCCGCGAAGTCGTCGATCTCGCTGGACGCCTCGATCGATGACAAGGGGGGCGTGACCCTCGCCGCAAGTCTGGGCGGCATCGCGGGCGTGTCGTTCGGCACGATGGGCGACCTCGCCCGGGTGTCGCTGAAGGACAAGTCGTCGAGCAATTCGGCCCAGTTCAAGGTCACAGGCACGGGGGTCGTGACGGCCGACGCCGTGTTCGCGGCCACGCTCCCGATCTATGTGACCACGCCTGCCCTGGGCAAGGTCGGCACGTTTGCGATCGACGCCACGCTCGATACCGCGAAGCCCGATCCCTTCGCGCTGGCCGTGTCGTTCCAGGCCGGGGCCTACTCCAGCCTGGCTGACGTGTTTGCGGCCGCGATCAGCAGCTTCAGCCTCACGAGCTGGCTCGACGGCGCGATCCTGCTCACCAAGACGCTCCGCTCCACCCTGGAGAGCAAGTTCATCCGCCAACTGCCGCTGCTCTCCGACGTGGGCTCCGCGGCGGTGCCCGTGCTTGTCGATCTCGAAAAATTCTTCACGGGCGTGAGCAAGCTCGACACACCGCAGGACCTGGCCGCCGACATCAATTCGAAAGCATCTGCATTCCTTGGTCTCCAGACACCCCTGAAGTTCTTCGTCAACAGCGTTGAGGTCCCCAGCACCTCGACGGACAAGTTTTCGGACCTGCTCACGAAGGCCTCCGACGAACTCGTGGTCGATCTGACGCTCAAGGGCAACTCGACCAAGAAAATCGACGTCGGCGAGATCGATCTGGGGCTCGACGCCCTGGGGCTGAAGCTCAGCGGCGCGGCCGGCATCGATCTCGCGGCCGGCTTCACGCTGCACCTGGGGCTCGGCTTCAGTGTCGCCAAAGGCTTCTTCCTCAAGACCTACGACACTCAGGAACTCACCGGGACGGTCAGCCTCGGGTTCACCGCGGCCGCGGGTTTGTTTCTTGATCTTGGTGCCCTGACGCTCGGCCTCACGGACAACAACAAGGCTAAAAAGGAACTCGAAGCATCGCTGGGCATCGATCTCCCCGAGGCCCAGACGACGATCGCCGGGCTTCCCGGGCTGCTCACCTCGGCCACGCCGACGGGCACCGTGCGGGCCCAACTCGACCTCGATCTCAAGGCAAACATCCTCGGAGCCGGCCCCGGAATCGGCATGGTGATGGCCCTCGGATACACGGAGGGGGGCGTCCCCAACGGGAATCCCGTATCGATCACGAGCCTCACCGCCGACAACTTCTTCTTCGAGATCGCCGACACCTACATCGACCTCGGCAAGCTCCTGAGCGGCCCGGTGTTCACACTGTTCCAGAAGATCGAAAACTTCCTCGACCCGATCGAGCCGCTGCTCGACCTCCTCCAGGAGGAGATGCCGGTCGTCTCCGACGTCTCGAAGTTCGCCGGCCTCGGGGCTGTCAGCGTGCTCGACGTAATCCGCTACACCAGCCAGGGGCAGTACGACGACGCGATCAAGTTGATCCAGATCCTCACGCTCGTCAACGAGGTCGTCAACACGGTTGGCAGTCTCGGCGACGGATCGGCCAAGATTTCGCTCGGCAAGCTGAGTTTCGACAAGCTTGCGGCCCAAGGGTCGGGCAAGGATCTCGAGACGCTGTTCGGCAATGCGGCCGACGCCGAGGCGATGCTCAAGCAGCTCGAGGCGGTTGGCAAGGGCGACATCTTGATGAATCCCGCCGCAGCCGGTGGTGCCACGGCCACGGCCTACATGAAGGTGACCGAGGGCAAGCTCAGCTTTCCGGTCTTCGACGACCCGGCCAAGGCGATCATCGATCTGATCTTCGGCCGCAACCCGAACCTCATCTACTGGGACATGCCCGACCTGCTGGCGGGGGCGGAGTTCAACCTGCCGATCCCGATCTTCGGCCCCCTGTTCGCGGAGATCTTCGGCAGCATCAGTTTCGCCACCGACTTCAAGATGGGCCTCGACACCCGCGGCATCCGCCAGGCCCTCTCGGGCCCGATCGATGTGCAGAAGGTGGTCGGCATCGTCTCCAAGGGCATCTTCTTCGAGGATGACCCGACCCCTGGCGACGGCGACGATCCGCCGGAGCTGCGGGTCGATGCCCGGGTCGGAGCCGGCGCGTATCTCGACGTCATCGTCGCGTCGGGCGGGGTGCGCGGGGGCGTGGAGGGCTACGTCGGGGCGAACCTCAAGGACCCCGACGGCGACGGGAAGGTGCACCTCGACGAGTTTCTCGACAACCTGTCGGACGGGATCGACTGCATCTTCGATTTCGAGGGCCGGCTCGACGCCTTCTTCGAGGCCTGGGTGAAGCTCGGGCTGAGCACGCCGTTCGGGATGATCACGCTCTGGTCGAAGACCTTCGACCTCGTCAACGAGACCATCGTCGACTGGGAGTACGTCACCTGCCCGCCGCCGGCACCCGTGATCGCCGAAATCGCCACGGGCGGCGTGTACGACGCGAACAACGACGGCACGGACGGCGAGAGCCTGCCCGGCGGCGTGACGAAGGCACTCGTTCTCAACTCGGGTCCCCGGGCCGGTCGCGTGCTTCCCGGCGAGACGGCCGACGGCGACGAGGTCTTCGAGGTGGACTACGACGCCGCGAGCAAGACCTACATCGTCAAGGCCTACTACGCGGAGGAGGATCGCAACGAAAACGGCACGATCGATCCCGCCGAGAAGGGCAACGGCCGCTCCTTCGCCGCCACCGGCATCCAGGCGATCGTGTTCGACGCCGGCATCGGCAACGACGTGATCACGATCTCCCCGCGGGTCCAGATCCCCGTCTACGGCTGGGGCGGCCCCGGCAACGACGCGCTCACCGGGGGAGCGGGGGCCAACACGCTGTTCGGTGACGGCGGCCTGGTGCCGGGCACCGCCGGCCGCGACACGCTCACGGGCCGCAAGGCGGTCGACACGCTCTCCGGCGGCGGCGGCGTGGACACGATTTTCGGCTACGGCGGCTCCGACACGATCGACGGCGGCGACGGCGACGACATGCTCTACGGCGAGGACGAGGTCGGCGACATGGTCGCCTTCATCGCCGCCAACCCGACCTTTGAAGCGGGCGTCGGCGGGATCGACTTCATCGTGGGCGGCGTGGGCGACGACCGGATCGTCGGCGGGCTGGCCAACGACGCGCTCTATGGCGATGCGGGCGACGACATCATCGATGGCGGGGCCGGCAACGACGTGATCGAGGGGGGCTCCGGCAACGATTCCCTCTACGGCCGCGAAGGCGACGACGCGATCCACGGCGACGACATGCTCGCCGCGATCAAGACGGGCGGGATCGACGTGAACGCCGACCTGATCGAGGGGGGCAGCGGCTTCAACGTGATCTACGGCGGCCCCGGCTACGACGTCATCTACGCGGCCGACGCGACGCAGAAGGCCGCCGCCCCGTCCACCGGCACCAGCGGCGGCTATTCCTCGAGGCTCTTCGGCGGCGACGGCTGCGACACCATCTTCGGCACGGCGGGCAAGGACTGGATCGAGGGGGGCTTCGAGAGCGACTCGATCGAGTCGGGCACTGGCGGCGATGAGGTGTTCGGCGGCCCCGGTGGCGACTGCATCATCGTCGCCGGCGGCGACGCCCGGATCTTCGGCGGCCACGGCAACGACGTGATCGACGGCGGCGACGGCACCAACTACATCGAGGGCGGCCCGGGCGACGACCGGATCTACGGCCGCGGCGGCGCCGACACCATCTACGGCGGCACCACCGGCGTCGGCTACGCCTACCTGCAGCAGGATCTCGCCGGCGGCAAGCCGGTGATCGCGGCGATCCACGGCGGCTTCACGGCCGTCGCGGCCGAGGGCAGCTGCGGCGCGACGGTGCTCTACCACCCCGAGGTCTATCCCGACGCCCCCTTCACGATCACGGGCGCCATCTTCAACGACCTCGACGCCGACGGCGTCCGCGATGTGGGCGAGCCGGGCGCCTCGGCGGCCGACTCATGGACGCTGCGGATCATCGCCGCGTCGACCCTCGCCGACGTGATGATCGTCACGGTCCCCGGAGGCGACTTCAGCCTGCCCTCGGGGGCGGGGCTCCCGGCCGGCACCTACCTCGTGGTGGTCGATGCCGTGCC
>JBJTQP010000105.1:0-3417 GCA_046075685.1 Planctomycetaceae bacterium
GATCGAGTCGGCAGGCCGCCTGCTCGCCGAGATCTACGCCGGATCACGCCCGCTCCGGGTTTTCCGGCAGATGAAGATGTACAACGACCCGACGATGAATCCCTACCTCTACAAGGCGCCCGCGAAGGCCGCGTGAGCCGCCGCCGCGCAGCGGTTTTTCGCCATGGGCGGCACCGCTTGCGGGAGAGGAAACGCGGGGCTGCGGCGGCCGCACCGCTGGTAAACGGCTCACACGACATTCGCGAGCGCCTTGTAGAGGTAGGGACTCATCGTCGGGTCGTTGTACATCTTCATCTGCCGGAAGACCCGGAGCGGGCGTGATCCGGCGTAGATCTCGGCGAGCAGGCGGCCTGCCGACTCGATCAGGTGCCGCCGCTGGTCGTCGAGCACCAGCATCCGCGCCGCCGCCTTCTGGCGGTGCTCCTGTGTCGCATCCTTCCTCTCGATCTGCTCCCGCATGTGGTAGCGGCGGAGTTCGAGGATCGAGAGCCGGTCGAGGGCGGCGCCTGGCGTCTCGGTGGCGGCGGGGGCGGTCGGCGCAGGCGTGACGCCGCGGGCGGCGAGGTCGGCCACCAGCCAGTCGTCGACCTTCTCGATGCAGTCGTTGCGAAGCTGGTTGTAGCGATCGATGGCCCGCTTCACCTGGGCGATCCGGCCGTCGGTCACGGCGGGGGAGCGGGCGATGTCCTCCTCGTGCCAGAGGAGGAAGTTGTAGCGATGCAGGTCGCAGATCCGGCCGCGGAGCCCCTCCTCGGTGTGCTCCGGCTCGAAGTGGTGCCAGTGGTCGACGAGGTGCGTGAGCAGGGCGTCGATCGTGGCCATCTCCACGGGACAGGCGGCGGGCTTCGTCATGCGGGAGGGGCTCCTGCTGGGGTTCGCGGTCGGGACGGCGTCAGGCGGCACGGAGCACGAGACAGAGGTTCGAGCCGCCGAAGCCGAAGGAGTTGCTGGCCGTCACGCGGATCCGCCGCGGACGGAAGACGTGCGGCACGTGGTCGAGGCGGCACTGGGGATCGGGCCGGTCGAGATTCACGGTCGGCGGAACCACCTGCCGGTCGAGCGCCACGAGGCAGGCGAGGGCCTCGAAGGCGGCGGCGCCGCTGATCATGTGGCCCGTCATGCTCTTGGTGGAGCTCACCGGAATCCCCTCGGTCGCGGCCCCGAGCGCCAGGTGGATCGCCCCCGCCTCGGCGACGTCGCCCACGGGCGTTCCCGCCGCATGGGCGTTGACGTAGTCCACCTCGTCCGGGGACACGCCGGCGTCGGCAAGCGCCGTGGTGATCGCCCGGGCGGCGTTCACCGGATCGCTGCTGGGGATCACCATGTGCGCCCCGTCGCTCGACATGCCCACGCCCGCCAGTTCGCCGCGGATCCGGCCGCCCCGGGCGACGGCGTCGCTCCGGCGCTCGAGCATGAAGAAGGCGCCTCCCTCGGCCATCACGAAGCCGTCGCGATCGCCATCGAACGGCCGTGACGCCTTGAGCGGATCGTCGTTGCGTCGCGACAGCGCCCTGAGGTTGTAGAAGGCGGCGATCGCCGTGGGGCTGAGGATGTCGCATCCGCCCACGAGGCAGGCGTCGACCCAGCCCGCGTCGATCCAGCTGCGGCCCATCGCCATCGCGTAGCCGCTGGACGCACAGGCGGCGGCCACGGTCACGGCGGCACCCCGCAGGCCGAGCCGGCGGGCGAGCCGGTAGACGAGCGTGCGGCCCCGCTCCCCCTCGAACACGGCCGTGCCACCATCCAAAAAGTCGAGTTCCCAGGTCTTGAGGTGCTCGGCGCCGAGCCCCAGCACCAGCCCGATCCGCGGCCCGCCCTCGCGGCTCAGGCCCGAGTCGGCGAGGGCCGTCGCCGCCGGCGACAGGCAGAGTTGCTCGAGCCGGGCAAGCCGCGCGAAGTCGTCGGCGGCGAGACCGCAGACTCCGGCGGGCGGCGCCGGAATCCCGGTGACCGGCCCCGCAAACTGCACAGGCTCACGGGCGTGCGGCCCGGGGTCGATCGCCCGCACTCCCGAGCGGCCGGCGAGCAGGTTCTCGGCGATCTCCGCGACGTCGCACCCGAGGGGCGACACGGCGCCCACGCCGGTGATCACGACGGGCTCGAGGGACGACCTCTCCGGAGGGCTCATGCAGCCTCCCGGCGCCGGGGCAGGGAGCGAAGCGGAGCGGGTGACCGCTCGGCGGGCCGGGCTGTGACGCGGACCTCGACTCCCCACGGGCATGTCGCGCCCCAGGATGCCAGCGCCGATCCCGCGTCGCACATCTCGACGGCCCGGCAGAAGTCGGCGAGAGCCAACGGTGGGGCGCGATCGTCCCGGGCATCGCCGCCGGGAAGAAGCGACAGCGAGAGCCGGTCGCCGGCGGCCGCGGGCTCCGGAACGAGCAGCAGGGCCAGCGCCCGGCAGAGCGGATCGGTGACCGGCACGCCCGCATGGTCCAGCGTCGGCTCCTGATCCCACTCGCTGGCGATCAGCCAGACCGCCTCGCAGCCTGCGGCGGCGCCACCCTGCAGCATCGTGAATGCGGCGAACAGGCCCTCGGCGACGGCGTCGGGGCCGCCGCCCACCCCGACGTGCGGGCCATGCAGGCCGAGGGCCACGCTCACCGCGCCGGCGAGCGAGTGCAGCGAACACTGCGGGATGATGTGGGGTGAGACGGTCACGGCTCCACCCTCGCGAAGCTGGGCGAGCGACCGTGCCGTGACGATCCTCCCCGCCTGGCACGGTGCGGCCACCACGCCGCAGCGGTCGGCCGCGGGGGGCTCGGGGAGCGTCGCCATGCATTCGAGCACGGCCCGCATGGCCACGACCGCATGCTCGTCGCAGTGTCTGAGAAACCGCGGCGGCAGGGCCGGCGATCCGGGCGGCGCCGGGGCCTCGCGAAGCGTGTCAAGCGCCGACCGCGACGCCTCCACCCGGGCATGCACGCGGATCGCGCAGCTGTGCGCGGGCGACCGCTGGTGGATGGGGAGTGGCGTCATGGGCCGACGCTCCTGTCGCCGGATGGCGGAATCAAGGTTTCGATCCGGCAGTCAAGCCGCCTGCCGACCAGCCTTCGCCGCCAACTTTCGCTCCAGCACGTCGAGCATGTCGCCGACGGTGGCGATGCCCTCGAGCAGTTCCGTCTCGATCTGGATGGCGAATCGGCTCTCGATGTGCAGCACGAGCCCGGCCATGTCGAGCGAGTCGAGGTTCAGCCCCTCGCGGAGCGCGGTCGACTCCTGCAGGCCCGGGTACGACTCGCCCGTCTCCTTTTCGAGCAGTTCGTGGACGACGGTCGACAGTTCCTGGCGGGTCATCGCTGGCCTCCAACATGTGGACGGATGGGAAGGCCGGGAACGTAGCGAACCGGGCGGCGGCGGCGAAGAGCAAAAAACGGTGTAATCTTTGGGCTTTTCCGGGGCGAGCGGTGCCGTCAT
>JBJTQP010000106.1:0-13793 GCA_046075685.1 Planctomycetaceae bacterium
CGCCGAAACGAGTCGCGCCCCCCTGTCCCACCAATACATCACATAATCAGCGGAGTCGGGAACTTCATCTGCGTAAACCGTCCGTAAGGCTTGGGCATAGCCTTCGCCAAGGTCCGACTGGATCCGTAGTTTTCCCAAAAACGGCGGATTGCCCACGACGAAATCTGCCTGCGGCCATTCGGCCTTTCGTGGGTTCACGTACCGTTCGACGGCAACTCGCGCCGTGTCGTCGGGCACGTCCTCGCCCGTCACCGGATGCGTTTTCGTCGTCACGCCATCCCAGCGCGTCACTGGCTTGCCTGATTCGTCACGGACGAGCTCCTTCTTGTCATACTCCAGAAGCGCGTCGCGGCATTCGATGTTGCCGTAGGCCTGCAGGATCGGCTCCGAGAAACTGTCGGGGCTCTTGCGGTCGCGCAGGTGCCACTGGAGCCAGCCGATCCAGAGCACCACTTCCGCGATCGCCACGGCCCGGGGATTGATCTCGATACCGAGAAACTGCTTCGGATCGACCGTCCGCTCCATGTGTTCGAGATCGGTCTGTGCTTCACCGAGCTGCGCGAGCCAGTCGCGAGCCTCGGCCTCGATCTCCTTGAGCTTCACCATCGACACATAGAGAAAGTTGCCGGTGCCACAGGCCGGATCGAGCACGCGGATGCCCGTCAGGTCGTCGAGAAACTTTCGGGCCTCGACCTTGGCCTTGTCGATGCGGCCGGCATTCGCCTCGGCGAGGCTCGCGGCCCGGGCCGCCTCCCAGTCGTCGCGAACCGGCTCGATGATCGTGGGCACGACGAGCCGCTCCACATACGCCCGCGGGGTGAAGTGCGCGCCGAGCTTGTGCCGCTCGCGGGGATCGAGGGCTCGCTCCAGGAGCGTGCCGAAGATCGCCGGCTCCACGTCCCGCCAGTCCGACTTTCCCGCGTCGATCAGGAGGCCGATTTCTTCCGCGTCCAGCGGCAACGGCTCGTGATCCCGGAAGATCGAGCCTTTGAACTTCTTGATCCGCGTGCGGAGCGCCGTCGAAAAGCCCCCCTGCCCCATGGTCTTCCACACTTCGGAGACCAGCGGCACGAACTGCTCGGGCGAATCCTTGAGGCTCTCCAAGAGGCTCGTGAACCCTCCCCGCGGCGTCAGGCAGACATCTTCCGAGAAAAACGTGAACAGGAAGCGGATCAGAAACCAGGCCACCTGCTCGGGGTCGTACTTCTTCGCTTCGAGCCGCCGGGCGAGCACGGCGATCCGACCGGCAATCTCGCGTGTAACCTTCGCGGAATGGCGGGCCGGATCGAGCGCCAAGGGATCGAGCCAGAGCGAGATGAGCCGCTGGCGGACGCCAGAGTCGCGAAGATCCTCGAGCGAGAACCGATGGCTGCGGGCGTCGGGAAACGCCGTGTAGACCTTCCCGAGCCGGGAGAAGTCGGCATAGAGCTCGAACGAGTGGCCGATGTCGATCACGAGCAAAAACGGCGGATTGTCATCAGGCAGCGCCCGCACATAGCCCTCGGCCTGACCGCGGGCCGCGATCATGGAGTCGTCCCAGCCCGCCGTGCCGCGCACGCTCGTGCCGCTCTTGCGGCGGGCCTTCGGGCCGTTCGGGGCGGCCACCGAAAGCGGGTCTTTCCCTTCGCGAGCTACCGACTGCTTCGTCTCGCAGACGAACGCTCCCCGGCGGTAGAGATCGATGTAGCCCGTGGAGGTCTTGCCGTCGGGGTTCTGAAACTTCACCGCCTTGTCGAAGACATAGCCATTCGCGGCCTCGTCGGCCACGCTCGGCTCGGGCCGTGGCACACAGAGTAGGTCGCAGAGCTCGGCGAGGAACAGCTGGTAGTTGGCCCGCTCGGCCCCAGAGCTAGACGACCACCGGGCGATAAAGGCTTCGACGCGGCCCGCTTCGGCTCCCCCGCCCTGCTCCGCCGCCGCGCTGGTCCGTTCACTGTCGCCCATGGGCGGAAGCGTATCCGCTCTGATTGGGGGTGTAAACGCGAGGGTGCGACTCGTCCCATCGCGCGCAGCAACGGTGCTCCTGCCTGGCCCGCAGCCGCAAGCCTCGGCGAACACCTCGGCACAGCATCAGCCGCATCATGCCGGGTCCCCTCGGGGCGGTTTGCTCGACGACGGAGATGTGTCCCGCTGGCCGGCCGCTTGTTCTTTCGGCCGTTCTTTCGGCCGCCCGCATGCTCGAGAGGCTCGCGGCAGGCTCGAGCACTATTTTTTGTTAGCACGCCTCCTCGAACACGGTTCCTGTCATTCTCGTCAATGTGCTCCGGTATCGTGCCGGTTCGGCCGAGGGGGAAACCACGACCCGTCGGAGGTCTCTATGGGGTTCTGCATGCTCGCGGCGGCTGATGTCACCACCGTTTCGCCTGCTTCCACTACCACACAATGACGGGCGTCTATCAGTCGGGACAGGGCTTTCCCACGGCCCTCCGGTATATCGACTGGCTGTTCACCACGCCACTTCTCCTGCTGAAGTTTCCGCCGCTACTTCGCCTCGGTGATCGCGGCAGCACGTTCTTTTGGCAACTTGTCGGTCTCGACGTGGCGATGATCGTCACGGCGTTCATCGCCGAGACATCGCCGGTCGATTCCCAGCGGTGGTGGACGTTTTTCCTCGTGTCGTGCCTGTTCGAGCTGATGATCGTGGGCGTGCTGTTCGTCTCGCTCGGCCAGGCGATCGCCGACGCTCCCGCACCGCTGGCGCGGGCGCTCGGCACGATGCGTCTGTTCGTCCTCGTCGGCTGGGCAATCTACCCGATCGGGTTTCTCATGGCCCGCGCCGGTGCGGGCGAGTATCGCGAGGTGATCTACAACGTGGCCGACGTGATCAACAAGGTGGGATTCGGCCTGGTTGCCTATCAGGGCATCAAGGCGATGAGCCACCGCGGCCAGACGGCCCACTGAAGCCAACGACGGAACCGACGACCTGGCCCGCTCGGATCTGCCGGGCGGGCCGGGAATCGGGCTCGTGGTGTCGCGGAGACCCGAGCATGGGACGGCGGCGTGGGCTCCGCTGCCATGGGCTGCTGGCATTTCGGGGTCGCGCATCTCGACACCGATCTGCCCGACCGTCATCGCGGCCCGAGAACGTCCGGTGCCCTGGCCCGCGGCTGCGGTGTGCTCGCCGTCCCACTCGTCGCCTGGCCGAACGCCACCGCCGCCGCCGCCACTGAGCTTGCATCGTTCGCCGTCGGCTCCGACGCGGCCGAAGGTCTTTTTCCACCGCATGCGGTGATGGCGGCGGGCGTCTGCCTCGCGGCCATCGGGAGTGTCGCCCTGCTCACCGAAATGCTGTCGGAGTTGTCTCACGTCGATGGCCCGCGGTGCCTGCGCCGCCTCCTTGGGGAGGTGGCGGCGATCGTGGCCCTTGGCTGGTTTGCCGACCCCCTCTTTTCCGTCGGCCTGTACTTTCTGGCCTGGCATGCCTGGCGGCAGATGGAGCCCCTGGCGGAAGCACTGTCAGCTCCCCGCTTCCGTTCGTGGAGTGACCTCTGGCGAGGGCTCACGCGGGTGCATGTCGCCTCCCTGCCCCTGCTCCTCCCGTCACTCGTGGCAATCGGGGCCGTGTGGTGGGCGTGGGCACCAGACCACACGCTGCGGTCCCTCGCGCTCACCTCGATCGGCGGCTATCTGATCGTCACTCCGGCCCACGAACTGCTCGCCGAAGGGCTGCGGGTTCCCGCGGTCAGAGCGGTGCTCGCGCGCCTCGCTCGGCAACCTGCGATTCGGCACGCCGGAGCTTCGAGGGTTGACCCCGGCAGTCGTCACCGAGTGGCCCCCCTGCCCTCCTGCAGCGGCTCGAGAGAAAGCAGGGTCCGCTACTCCTGAAACACGCCCATGCGGCGAAACTTCTCGTACCGTTCCTGCACCAGCTGGTCGCGGGGCCTCGCCAGCAGTTCGCGAAGGCTGCGGGTCAGGAACATCTTCAGCCGGGCCGCCATCCGCCGCGGGTGCCGGTGGGCGCCGCCGGCCGGCTCCTCGATCACCGCATCGATCACCCCGAACTCTTTGAGGTCGGCCGACCGGAACCGCAGCGCCCGGGCGGCGTTGGCCTTGAACTCCACGCTCTTCCAGAGGATGCCCGCACAGCCCTCGGGGCTGATCACGCTGTAGTAGGCATGCTCGAGCACCGCCACCCGGTCGCCCACGCCGATCCCCAGCGCCCCGCCGGAGCCCCCCTCGCCGATCACCACGCAGATGATCGGCACCCGGAGCGTCGCCATCAGGAACATGCTCTCAGCGATCACCTGAGCCTGCCCGCGTTCCTCGGCCCCCACGCCGGGATAGGCGCCAGGCGTGTCGATCAGGCAGATCACCGGCAGGCCGTATTTGGCAGCCAGCTTCATCTTGCCCATCGCCTTGCGGTAGCCCTCCGGATGGGCGCAGCCGAAGTGGCAGGCCTGCCGCTCCGCGAGCGTCTTCCCCTTCTGGTGGCCGACGACGAGCACCTTGTGCTGGTCGAGCTTGGCGAAGCCGGTGAGCATCGCCCGATCGTCGCCAAACGATTTGTCGCCATGGAGCTCCACGAACTCGTCGAACACGAGCTCCAGGTAGTCGCTCGTCTTCGGCCGGTCGGGATGCCGGGACACCTCCACCGTCTGCCACGGATCGAGCCCGCCGAAGACCTTCTTCTGGACCTCGACGAGTTCCCGCTTCAGCCGCCGCAGGTCCTCCTGCTGGCCGCCGCCCAGCGGGGCGGCCTCGAGCGCCGCGATCCGGTCCTCGATCTCGTAGATCGGCTTCTCGAGCGGCAGGCGGTGCAGTCCGGCGGCCATCGGCAGGGTTCTCCGGGCGATGCTGGGGGAAACCAGAGTGTCGCCGCCCGGGAAATCCCGCGTCAACGGCGGAACGGCCGCCCGAAGCCGTTCCGCAGGCTGCACGCCCGCGGTTCCGGGAGGTGCGGGCTGGCAGCCTGCCTCCCCCGCACCGTCGCATCGCGCACCTACGGTGCCCGCTCCACCAGGCGGATCGACCGCAGCTGCTGGAGCACTTCCTTCATCGACGCGGGGCGGTCGGCCGGCTTCTTGGCGAGCATCTGCCGGAGATACTTCGCCGCGCCCGTCGAGGCCTGCTTGGCGAAGGCGTCGACCGCCGGCACCACCGCCGACACGTGCTTGTTGAGCAGGTCGTTCGTGTCCGCGCCGGTGTAGGGGGGCCGGCCGGCGATCAATTCGAAGATCACGCAGCCGAAGGAGTAGATGTCGCTCCGGGCATCAAGGGCCTCGCCCCGGATCTGCTCGGGCGACATGTAACTCGGCGAGCCTTGGGCCGTGGTCTTGCCGCCGAGCAGCTTGCCGAGAAACCCTGACGACTTTGCCGCGATCGCCAGGTCGATGAGCTTCACCTGGCCATCCTCGGCGGCGAGGATGTTGTCGGGCTTCACATCGCGGTGCACCCAGCCGCGGGCATGCATGTGATCGAGCGCCAGGGCCGTCTCCGTCACGATCCGCTGCAACTTCGGCACCAGCGGCTCCACGCCCGCTGCGATCTGCTTTTTCAGGTTCGCAGCCGGGAAGAACTCCATCAGCAGATGCGGCAGCCCTCCCTCTTCGCAGAGCCGGTCGATCTTGATGATCGTGGGGTGGTCGAGCGACTGGGCGACCTTCAGCTCGTGGTCGAGCAGCTTCCGCTGGCCGGCGTCGCCGGCCATGGCCGGCACGATCACCTTCACCGCCACCTTCTTGCGCGCCCGGGTATCGAGCCCCTCCCACACCTGGCAGTGCTTGCCCAGCCCGATCTGCTGAACGAGCGTGACGGAACCGAGTTGCTGGGGAATCGCGGCCACGATCGACTCGTTGTCCTGAAACCATCGCCTCTCGACCGCACCCGCGGTGGATCCACAGTGTCTCCACAACGCACCGCAGCGGCCAGATGCGCAACTATACAAAACTCGCCGACATCGGCGGGGTTGGGGCGGCCGCCGCTGCTCGAAACTCGCTCCTTCTCCAGCCGCAGTCAGCGGCGGCATGCGGAGACTGTTCGACCACCAAAGACTGCTTGACGCCTCTCCGCACAGACGATCTTCTAGGGAACAATGGTGGGGTGAGTCTCGATGATTGGCGGTCGCGCGGATCGCTCGTGCGGCATGCATCCGGGTCAGGCACCAAGGGAACCATGACAGAGATGACAACGCACGTTGGGGACATTGGCACGCTCCTCCCCTGCCTCAGGCCCGGGCTCACCACAGCCCGCTGGCCCGTCGGGAAGGCACGCGCATCTGGCCGCGGCTTTACGCTCGTCGAACTGCTGGTTGTGATCGCCATCATTGCAACCCTGATTGGCCTGCTCCTGCCGGCGGTCCAGTCGGCTCGCGAAGCCGGCCGGCGGACCAAGTGCATGAACAACATGCGGCAGATCGGCCTGGCGGTGATCGGCCACGAATCGGCGAAGCGGAGTTTTCCCGCCGGCTCGACGACGGAAACACCGGCCCTGAATGGTCCTTACTACACCACGTGGACCGTCGACATCCTCCCCTATCTCGAGCAGGTGCAGCTGCACCAAACCTGGAAGGGAGCGCAAAACCCCATCCCGCCGGCCGGTCCACCCCCGATCTGCGGCGGAAACATCCAGCAAGCGATCCTTACCACGCCGCTCCGCGAGACCATGGTTGCGGTCTACGCGTGCCCGAGCGACGTCGAGACGCAGGTCCTGAACCGTCCCGAGTCGGGTCCGGAAACACGGCTCTGGGCGCCCGGATCGTATCGTGCGATGTCAGGCTACTCTCTCGGCCAGGCAGGCAACGAATACTGGGACGACCCTACCTACATCAACCTGTCCGAGAACAGGATGCCGACGGGGTGGCGCGGATTGATGCACAACATCTCGACCAATCCGGGTGACGGCAACCGCAAGTTGCAGCCCGTCAAACTCCGGCAGGTGACCGACGGGGCCTCGCGGACACTGATGGTGGGGGAGTTCCACACCTCGTCGTACCAGTCGCGACGCACGTTCTGGTCATACGCCTACACGTCATACAACCAGTCGAGTGCCTTCCCGGAGAGCCGCACGCTGCTTCCCGACTATCTCCGCTGCCAGCAGATCGGCGGGGGCGGCGTCGACACCTGCAAGCGCGGCTGGGGAAGCCTGCACGCCAACGGCACGCTGGTCTTCGCCCGGGGCGACGGGTCGGTGCGGCTCATCGAGCCCGAAATCGACATGACCGTCTTCTGCTCGGGCGCCAGCATCCAGGGCGGCGAGGCGGTGTCGCTCCCATGACGACATGTGCTCTGGATGGCTGGCGCACGCATCGCTGGGCGATCGCGGTGGTTCTCGTCGCCTCGGGGGTCGGCTGCGGCCGATCGCCGTTCTCGCTGGTGCCCGTATCGGGCACGATACTCCTCGACGGACAACCGCTCGCCGGCGGCGTGATCAACTTCCAACCCCTGGCCACCGGCGACGTCGCCAAGGCAGGCCCCGGTTCGACGGCGCGGATCGGTGCCGACGGCCGCTATTCGCTGAGCACCGTGCGCGGTCAGCCGGGGGCGGTCGCCGGCAAGCATCGCGTGAAGATCTACTCGTTCAGCCCTGAATCGCCGCCCACGACCGAAGGCGGGCCGGCGGTGCGGAAGGAACGGGTGCCGGCCCGCTACAACTACCGCAGCGACGTGACGTTCGACGTTCCGGCGACGGGAACGGACAAGGCCGATTTCGCGATTGCGACGAAGTGAGAGCCGCGACGTGCCCGTGGGTCACGTCGGCCACGCACCGCCGAGGTCGATCGCCGTGAGCACCAGGCCCTGCGGCGCCGCCGTCGGCCCTGCGGCGGGGCGGCTTCGGGCGGCGAGGGCCTCGCCAAGCCATGACGCCGGCCGGCGGCCCGCCCCCACCATCACCAGGGAGCCGGCGATGATCCGCACCATGTTGTAGAGGAAGCCGTTGCCCTCGACCTCGATCCACACTTCGGCGCCGGCCGCATCGTCGGCGAGCACGGGTCGAAACACGTCGAGGCCGTAGATGGTCCGCACCTTCGAGAGCCTGGTCGAGGGCGTGGTCTCGAAGCTCGTGAAGTCGTGCTCACCGACGAGCGCCGCCGCCGCCTCCCGCATCCGCCCTTCGTCGAGCCGCCCCCGCCACCGCCAGACGAGATGCCTGGCAAGCACCGGCCGCCACGCGGCGTCGTGGATGCGGTAGCGATACCGCTTGCGAATCGCCGCCCCGACCGGATCAAAGTCGGCCGACACCTCCCTGCCCTCGCGGACGGTGACGTCGGGCGGCAGCGTCGCATTGAGCGCCCGCACCCAGACCTCCGCGGAGTGCCCGCTCGCCGACGTGAAGGCCGCCACCTGATCGAGCGCATGCACGCCGGCGTCCGTGCGGCTCGCGCCCCGCGGCACCAGATCCTCCCCCGACACGGCGCGGATCGCCGCGGCGAGCGTCCCCTGCACCGTCGCCCGCCCCGGCTGCACCTGCCAGCCCGAGTAGTGCGTTCCCTCGTACGCCAGCCGCAGGGCGATCCGCCGTCCCGCCTGCACCGGGGTGCTGCCGCCGCCGGGCAGGTCGCCGCCGGCAGCCGGCCCTTCGGCGGGCGGCGGCATCATGACCGCGTCGCGGGCCCGGCCCCCTTCAGGCCGTGCTTCGCGAGGTGCTCGGCGATCTGGACGGCGTTGGTGGCCGCGCCCTTGCGGACGTTGTCGGACACGCACCACAGGGCGATCCCGTTCGGGCAGGAGATGTCCTCGCGGATCCGGCCCACGAACACCTCGTCGCGGCCGCTCGCGGTCCGCGGCTGGGGATAGTGCTTGGCCGCCAGATCATCCTCGACCACGATCCCCGGAAAGCCGGCGAGCAGCCGCCGGGCCTCATCGGCCGTGAGCTTCCGCTCCGTCTCGATCAGGATCGACTCGCTGTGGCCGTTGGCCACCGGCACCCGCACGCAGGTGGCGCTCACGGCGATCGACTCGTCGCCGAGGATCTTTCGTGTCTCGAGCACCATCTTCAGCTCCTCGCTCGTGAACCCGTTGGGACGCGGCGAGCCGATCTGCGGGATCAGGTTGGCCGCGATCGGATGCGGGAAGACCTGCTTCGCCTCGGGCTCCTTGGCGAGCCACGAGGCAGTGGCCTGCTCGAGCTCCCGCGTGGCGGCCAGCCCCGCACCGCTCACCGCCTGGTAGGTGCTCACCACCACGCGGCGGACCCGGGCGGCGTCGTGCAGCGGCTTCATCACCATCACCATCTGCGTCGTCGAGCAGTTGGGGCTGGCGATGATCCCCTTGTGGGTGGCGAGCGCCTCGGGATTCACCTCCGGGATCACCAGTGGCACGTCGGGATCCATCCGGTAGAAGGCGCTCTCGTCGACGACGACGGTGCCCCGCTCCACCGCCCAGGGCACGAACTCGGCGGCCACCTCGTCGGGCGTGCTGCCGATGGCGAGATCGACGCCCTTGAAGGAATCGGGCGTGAGCGTCTCGACGTCGACCGTGGTGTCGCCGAGCCGCACCGGCTTGCCGGCCGACCGGGCCGAGGCGAGGAGCTTGATCCGCCGGGCGGGAAACTTCCGCGCGGCGAGCAGGTCGAGGATGATGCGGCCCACGGCACCGGTGGCGCCGACGACGGCGAGCGTGTCGATCATGGGAGTTCCAGGGGGATCAGCGGGAAGGGGTGAAGGACGGTGAATCAGGGGCGGCGAAGCGGCGGAGCAGGCGTGCGAACACGGCGGCCGGCACGAAGGCCAGGTTGGCCGTGATCATCGCCAGGCCAAACTCCATCATGCCCATGGCGAGGCCGATCCCCAAGTGGACCAGCACCGCCATCGCCAGCCAGAGCCGCCGCGTCAGTCGCGGCCAGACCAGGGCGGCGTAGCCGACCTCCCACCACAGGGTCGCCAGGGTGAGGCCGTTGACCACCAACGGGTGGGCCGCGAGCGGCCGGAGGTCGAGCGTCCGATAGCGGTCGTTCGCGATCGCTCCCCAGAGGGCCGTGCCCTCCCACCAGCTCGCCCCGAACAGCTTGCCGGTGCCGGAAAAGAGATAGACGACGCAGAGGTGCACCTGCAGCATGCGGAGGGCGACGGCTGCCCGGACCGATGGATCCCCTCCCCTGCCCTGCCCCGGCCCGGCGAGCAGCCGGTCGACGGACAGTCTCGCGCCGGCGGGACCGACCACCAGCGGCACGAGCAGCATGCCGAGCGTGTCGTCCAGGCCGAAGACGTTGAGCGGCGCCCGGTTGGCGGCACTGACGAGCCCCACGAGCGACACCAGCGCCGCCAGCGGCGTCGCGAGCCCGACCGTCACGAGCAGCGCGGCCACCAGCGAGATGCCGGCGACGACCCGGATCAGCGTGGGCGACGAGGCGGCGAAATAGAGGCTCCATTGCCACGGCTGGTCGTTCTGCCGCCAGACCTGGTCAGGCCGGAGCCAGCCGCGGTCGCCGAAGAAGGCGTCGGCATCGAGCAGCCACACGACGCATGACCACGTGAGGATCAGGCCGGTCAGGATCCGGATCACGGCCAGCGGCAGCGGGTCGGCGGGGGTGAACCAGAAGGCGTTCCAGGCGGCGGCCCACTCGGCGAGCCAACTTCGCCCCGCCGCCGGGGCCGTGACCCGCGACGCCGACGCCGCTGCAGGCCGGCCAACATGCTGCGTTGACTGTGTGGCGGTGGTCATTGCTCGCCCTTCGCCCATGCATAGCTGCCGAGCGGCGTGGCCGTGTCGACGAAGGTTCCGCTGGCGAGCACCTCGGCGGGATCGGGCAGATAATGCTCCACCGACTCGAGCGTCACGCTCACACCGCCCTCCCGCCGCAGCAGGTTCGTCGCCACGCCCTTCACGAGCGGCTGCCACTCCTGCCTGGCACGTTCGCGAACCTCTGCCGGGGCATCCGACGGCGGCACGAGGGCCGAGATCTTCTCGCTCACCATGAAGCGCCGGTGATAGAGCAGCCGTGGCCGATCGAGACGCTCGTCAGGAATCCGCCCTGACCGCTTCGAGCCGTCGGGCATCGTCATCGTCCAGCGGATCGTGTGGCCGGGCCCTGGATTGGGGGCGAAGAACCGGTAGCCGTGGCCCAGGTACAGGCTGCCGACCAGCGGCCGGAGCGGCTGCAGCAGCCGGTTGGCCAGTTCACTCGCCGGTGCGGGCCCGGCGAGCGGCGGCATCACCACGGCGGCCAGGTAGGCGGCGATCACCATGGAGGCACACGCCCGCCCCCACGGGGACCACCCGCTCAGACTATGCCCTGACGACCGCATCGATCACGACCTCGCACCGCCGCAGAGGAGCATCGACCAAACGGACGGCCCGCTCCACTGCCGCCTGCCGCAACCCTAGGTCGCACCCACGCCGCGTGTGGCACGGAGGCCTGCGCCGCGCATCCCGGTCGTGACGATCGTGACGGCCGTGGCGGCACCCGGGGGCCATCATCATGACGCCCCTGCCACAGGGCCCCCGGAAACCAGACCCACCGGGACGGATCCCCGGAAACAAGAATCCCCGCGTGGCGCGAGGCCACGCGGGGATTCCGCGAGTGAAAACTGCGTCCGGGCCGCGTGCTCAGTTGAGCGACGCGGTGGTCTCGGCCGACGCCACGCGGGTGGCGGGGTCGAGGGTCAGGTCGACGACATCGCCGGCAGCGAGGTCGATCACCTTCGAGACGGTCCGCTCCTGGCCGTCGATGACGGCCGCGACGCGGATCTCATACCCTTTCCAGGTCTTTCCGGCCGGAAGACTCGAGGTCTCGAACGTCCGCACGTCACCGGTCGAGAGGGTGGCGTTGCCGGCGAGCCAGACCTTCGCGTCAGCCGGCACCCGGAGGGTGACCGACGTCTTGGGGGCCTCGACGGCCGCGTCGAAGGAGACGCTCGACCGCTGGCCGGCGGTCAGGGCGACGACCTTCGTGGACTCCTTGCCGGCACCACCTGCCATCCGCACCACGAACTCGTACTTCTGGCCGGCCACGAGGCCGCGCGACAGGTAACGGCGCACCGTGCCCTGCGAACTGGTCTTCGTGCCGTTGACGTAGATCGTCGCGTCGGCCGGAACCGTCACCACGAGCAGCGCGCCGTCGGCCGGCACGGTCTCACGGGCGGTGGAGTCGAGGGCTCCGGGCACGGCCGAGGGCGTGCCGATGATCTCGCCGCCGGTCATCGACGGGGTCTCGTCGATCACCCGGTACGACTCGATCGGCATCGCGGACGAGTAGCCACCGACCATCGTCGACGTCGAGTAGCCGCCATACGAACCGCCGCCCGACGAGCCGCCGCCGGAGGAGCCACCACCAGAAGAGCCACCACCAGAAGAGCCGCCGCCCGACGAGCCGTAGCCGCCCGACGAGCCACCTGAAGAACCGCCCGACGAGCCGTAACTGCCGCCGGACGATCCGGAGGAGCCGTACGAGCCGTGACGCGCAGCCCGCATCGCCCGCTTGTAGGCATGGTGCGAGCCCCAGCTGCCACCCGATGAGCCGTAGGATCCGTACGATCCATAGCTGCCGCCCGACGAACCGCCGCCATACGAGCTGAAGCTGCCGCCCGAGGAGCCTCCGGACGAACCGCCCGAGGAGCCCGACGAGCCGGAGCCGCCGTAGCGATGATGCCAGCCGGCATGGGCATCACAGGCCGCGACGCCGACGGCGATGAGCGAAAGAAAACCGGCAAACCGAACCCAGCGACGCTGCGCCACCATGACGGTGAAACTCCCGAGGTATTTCGTGGTCCAACTGCCGCCCGACCCCGAACCGCTTTCGGGATCAAGCCTGCATTCAGGGCCAAGAATAGTTTGCCGGTCAGGCAAATCAAGCAGTTTGGGGAATATATACGGGCACGCGATCCGCTGGAGCCGCTCGGGGGGCGAGCGGGGCTTCCGCCCGGCTGGCTGCCGGCCCGTGGCGGATTCCCGTCTCGATGCGGGCTATTTCGCCGTGTTTCCAGCCCGGCTTTCGAGCAGTTCGATCTCGAACACCAGCACCTCGTTGGGCGTGATGGCCGGCGGCGACCCCTCGTCCCCGTACCCCAGTGCGGGCGGCAGGTGGATTCGCCACTTCGAGCCCGCCTTCATCAGGGGCAGAGCCTCCTGCCAGCCGGGCACCACGCCGCGGAGCGGGAACTCGGCCGGCGGCCCCGACGGATCCGTCCCGTCGAACTGCGTGCCGTCGATGTGTCGCCCCACGTACCTGGCCACCACCACGTGGTCCAAGGCCGGCTGCGTGCCGGCGCCCTCATGGAGCACCTCGTACAGCAGCCCGCTGGGCAGCGACTTCACGCCCGGCTCGGCCGCCTTCTTCTTCAGGTAGTCGCTCCCCTTGCTCAGATTGGCCGCGGCCACGGCCCGCATCTTCTCCACCATGTCCTGCTGCTTGCGCCGCATCACCGCTTCGAGGCTGGCCATGGCGGCCCGAAACCTCGCCTCGTCGAGGCGGGGCTTGGCGGCGGAGATCGCATCGGCGATCCCGGCGGCCAGCATGCGGGAGTCGACCGGCGAACCCATCTGCTTCTGGTCGGCGAGGATCTGCTGGCCAATCTGGAAGCCGAGCGCGTAGCCCATGTCCTCCGCCGACGCGGCAGCCGTCTCGGTGGCAGGATCGGCGAGCGATTCGGCGGGCACCTGCGCCCGCGCTCCGGCCGCACCACTGACCAGCATGCACACCGACCACGACAGCATCCTGCCCTTCATACAGGCCTCCTTTGGGACTGCGAACGATCCGCATCACACGCCCGTGGAGGATACCAGACCCCAGCGCTCGTGCGGACTCATACGGACTTCGCGGGATCCTCGCGCCCCGCTTCAGCGTTGCAGCGTGCCGGACTCCGCAGGCTGCAAGCCTGCGGCTACGAAAACTTCAGCGAGGGGCTGCCCGTGCCCGAG
>JBJTQP010000107.1:0-22115 GCA_046075685.1 Planctomycetaceae bacterium
TCACGGGGCATCGGCAGCCCCTCGCTGGGGTTTTTCGTAGCCGCGGGCTTGCAGCCTGCGGAATCCGGGCAGCGTCTGTACGGCCGCTGCTCGGGGCCGCCCATGCCCCGTCGCCGGACGCTCGCGGCGGGCATCCTGCCCGCCGCTCTCTCGACGCCGACGTCGCTTCGCCATCCTGGCTGCGCTCGTCGGCATACGCCGGCTCACGGGGCATCGGCAGCCCCTCGCTGGGTTCTCTGGAACGGCACCGGGCAGTTTGCGATGCGAGATCGTGCCTCCGTAGCCGCGGGCTTGCAGCCTGCGTGCATGCCGCGAATGTTCCCGTAGCCGCGGGCTTGCAGCCTGCGGAATCCGGGCAGCGTCTGTACGGCCGCTGCTCGGGCCCTCAGGGGCCGGCGGACGGCTGGAAACACGGTCGCGTTGCCGCCCCGGGAGGCGTCGGGTAGAGTATGGGGCTCACATTTTCCCTCCCCGATCGACCGGATTCGCGACCATGAAAGACGGCATCCATCCGAACTACGGCCCCACCGTCGTCCGCTGCGGCTGCGGCAACACCTTTTCCACCCGCAGCACCGTGCCCGAAATCAAGGTCGACATCTGCAACGTCTGCCACCCGTTCTTCACCGGCAAGCTGAAGTTCGTCGACACCGCCGGCCGGATCGAGAAGTTCAAGAGCAAGTTCGCCGAAGCGGGCTACGCCAGCCTCAAGAAGAAGAAGGCCGGCACCCCCGCTTCCTGAGCGGGACCGGTCGCGTCGCGGGCGGCAGTCCATCCCGATCCATGGCCGACTCCCCCTCCGGCGGCATCCGCGGCGATCTCGAGGCGAAGCTCGCCCGCTTTGAGCACCTCGAGCGCGATCTGATGGATCCCGCCGTGCTCGGCGAGCCGGCCCGGATGTCGGCGGTGGCCCGCGAGCACGGCACGCTCGCCAAGGTGGCGCTCCGGTACCGGCAGTTCGTCGCCCTCGAGCGGCAGATCGCCGAGCATCGCGAGATGATCGCCGGCGCCGACCGCGACCTTCGCGACCTCGCCGAGGCGGAGCTGCCCGATCTGGAGTCGCGGCGGGAGCGGGAGTGGGAGCAGCTGCTCGAGCTCTGCTCCGACGACGAGGACGCGGATCGCACGCGGTGCATCGTCGAGCTTCGGGCCGGCACGGGGGGCGACGAGGCCGCGCTGTTCGTCCGCGACCTCTACGAGATGTATCGGCGCTTCGGAGCCGAGCAGGGCTGGGAGTTCGAGGTCATGGACGCGAGCCCGACCGAACTCGGCGGGTTCAAGGAGTTGATCCTCGGCGTGGTGGGAGACGGGGTGTTTCGCAGGCTCTGCCACGAGAGCGGCGGCCACCGCGTGCAGCGGGTGCCCGACACCGAGACGAAGGGCCGCATCCACACCTCGGCCGCGACCGTGGCGGTGCTGCCGGAGCCTGAGGACGTGGAGGTGGCCCTCTCCGCCGACGACTACCGAAAGGATCTCTTCTGCGCGAGCGGCCCGGGCGGGCAGCACGTCAACAAGACCGCCTCGGCCGTGCGGCTCACGCACCTCGCCACGGGCATCGTGGTGCAGTGCCAGGACGAGAAGAGCCAGCACAAAAACCTCGCCAAGGCGCTGCGCGTGCTGAAGACGAGGCTCTACGAGCACCAGCGGCGGATCGAGCACGAGAAGCGGGCCAGCGACCGTCGCGAGCAGGTGGGCTCGGGCGACCGCAGCCAGCGGATCCGCACGTACAACTTTCCGCAGAACCGGGTCACCGACCACCGCATCAACGAGAGCTTCACGCTCGACCAGGTGATCGCGGGGCGGCTGGGCCTGGTGGTGGACGCCATCGAGCGGCACGCCCGCGATCGACGGCGGAGCGAGATGGAACGGTCGGCGAAGCCCGCCGCGACCTGAAGGAGGCCCGCGTGGCTGATGACGCCTGGACGGTGGGACGGCTGCTGGTGTGGACGACCGAGTGGCTCGCCGCGCGGGGGGCGGAGTCGCCGCGGCTCGACGCCGAAGTGCTGCTCGCCCACGTTCGCGGCTGCCCGCGGATCGCCCTCTACACGGCCTTCGACGAGGTCGTGCCCGACGCCGTGCGGTCCGCCTTCCGCAGCCTCGTGAAGCGCCGGGGCGAGGGCGAGCCGGTGGCCTACCTCGTCGGCAGCCGGGAGTTCTTCTCGCTGCCGTTCGCGGTCACGAAGGACGTGCTCATCCCCCGGCCCGAGACGGAGGGGCTCGTCGTCCGCGCGATCGATCTGCTCAAGGACGCGGCGGCGCCCCGGATCGTCGACGTCGGTACCGGCAGCGGCGCGGTCGCGGTGACGCTCGCCAAGCGGCTGCCCCGGGCGGTGCTGGCCGCCAGCGACATCGCTCCGGCGGCCCTGGCGCTGGCCCGGTCCAACGCCGAGCGGCACGGCGTCGCTGATCGAATCGAGTTCGTCACCGCCGACGTGCTCGCCGATCCGCGTCTCGAGGGACCGTGGGACGCGGTCGTGAGCAACCCGCCCTACGTGCGCGACGATGAGTTCCCCGCCCTGCCCCGCGATGTGCGCGACCACGAGCCGCGAACCGCACTCGTGGCCGGCCCGACGGGCGTGGAGGTGGTGGAGCGGCTGGTGAGGGAGGCCGCGGGACGGCTCGCGGCCGGCGGCTGGCTGTTGATCGAGATCGGGCCGTCCACCGTGGCCGCGGCCGAGGCGGCGATCGCGGCGGAGTCCGGCCTGGAGCCGGGGGCCACGCTCAAGGACATGGCCGGCCTGCCACGGATCGTGCAGGCCAGGCGCCGGTGACTCATACGGCTGACACGTGAGCCTCGCGCGTTCGGGAGGCTCGGGGCTGCCCATGCCCGTCGCCGGACGTTCGCGTCGGGCATCCTGCCCGACGCTCACTCGACGCCGACGTCGCTTCGCCATCCTGGCTGCGCCGACCAATCCGCCGATGGCGGATCGGTGCCCGGGCATACGCCGGCTCTCGGGCGCGGGCAGCCCCGCGCTGGGATTTTCGGAGCCGCAGGCGTGCAGCCTGCCGTAGCCGACCGGCCGCGGTGCTGAAGCGACGCGCGAGGATCACGCGGAGTCCGGATCAGGTCTTCCACGCCGTGGCAGGGCCGCCGCGTGGCGTCATACCCGCGGCAGTTCGTACCCCGCGCGGTAGTCACGGGTGAAGAGCCGATTGGCTTCCGCGTCGGTCGACTTTTCCGTGACGGGATCGATCGTCAACTCGCGGCCGAGGAGCAGCCGGGTCGCGGAGACGTCGACCGCATTGTCCGCGAGGTAGGTCTCGAACGTGTCCAGCGAGGCCTTGACGCGGGGATCGTCGGCGGCAAGCGTCGGCCGGCCGACCCGCGGCACCGGCTCGCCGAGTGCCCAGGAGACGTTGCCGAGGTGCGCCAGGGCGCTCGAGAGGTGGCCGTCCTCGATGTCGAGGTGCAGGTCCTCGTGCCGGCGGCTCTTGATGGCCTTCACGAAGTTCGCGAAGTGCTGCTGGTAGCGGCCGCCGTTCCACGTGCCGAGTTCGTGGCCGTCGTAGTCGAACGCCGTGCCCGACTCGTAGTTGGGGCAGACCACGAAGCCCTCCGTCCCGTAGATCACGGCCGCCGCCTTCTCGATGGGATTCCGGACCTTCAACCCGAACGTCACCGGGGTCTTCAGCGGCAGTCCGCGGACGTCGGACACGAGCACGGCGTCGTCCCACTGGAAGATCGTCACCTGGCTGTTGGCGACGTCGCCGTTGTCGACGTAGCCGAGCCGGCCGCCGAGGCTGACCACCCGCTTCGGCAGTTCCTGCTTGCCGAGCGCCCAGCGGCACTTGTCGAGCTCGTGCGGGTTCTGGTTGCCCAGGTCGCCGTTGCCGGTGATGCGATTCCAGTGCCAGTCGTAGTGAAGCCGCTTGCGGATCGGCACCACCTTCGGGGCCGGGCCCGCCCAGAGGTCGAAGTCGAGGCCCGGCGGAATCGGAGCCGGCGTGTCGACGAGGCCGATGCTGTCGCGGAGCCGGTAGCAGACGGCATGCGCGGCCTTCACGGGGCCGAGCTTACCGGACTTCACGAACTCCATCAGCTGCCGCGTGCCGGTCATGCTCCGGCTCTGCACGCCCATCTGGCACATCCGGCCGAGTCTGCGGGCCCACTGCGTGATCACGCGGCCCTCGTCGACGTTGTGGCTGCAGGGCTTCTCGATGTACACGTCCTTGCCGGCCTGCATCGCCCACACCGCCATCACGGCGTGCCAGTGGTTGGGAGTGGCGATCGAAACGGCGTCGATGTCCTTGCGGTCGAGCAGCCGCCTCAGGTCCTGCACGTACTCCGGCTTGCGGTCGAGCTTCTCGAACTGCTTGGCCTGCTTGTCGTAGGCGGCCGGGTCGCAGTCGCAGACCGCAACGAGCTCCACGTCGGGGGCCGCCAGCCACTCGGTGATGTGGTTTCCGCCCTGGCCGTTGCAGCCGATGACGGCGACCCGCACCGTGTCTGCCGGGCCGGCGGCCGGCGAAGCGGCGATGTCGGCGGCTCCCCGGGCCGAAGAGCCCGCCAGGGCTGCGCCCGCGAAGGCGAGGGCCTGTTCCACGAAATCGCGGCGCGAGGGGTCGAAGCGGCGGGCAGCGGGCATGGGATGACCTCGGGATGGTTTTTGGGGCGAGGGAGTGATCGTGCGTCAGAGGGCCACGGCCCGAAGGTTGCGAAACTCCACCTTCATCGGCAGGCCCTTGTGGATCTGCAGGCCGAGCGGGGCGGGGGCCGAATACGTGGCACTCGTGAACCGCGACACCTGCTCGCCGTTGAGCCAGACGGTGAACGTGTCGCCCTTGGCCTCCACGCGGATGCGGTTCCACTCGCCGGGCTTGAGAAGCTCCGCCGCCCGGGTCGCCCGGGCCTCCTCCGGATACTTTCCGGTGTAGAACGAGCAGGTCATGTCGCGTTTCAGGCTCCGCGACACCCCGATCTGCACCTGCAGTTCAGGCTTGCGCAGCATGATGCCGCTGTCGATCTCGCCGCTGAACCGGCAGTCGGCCTCGACGATCACATCGCCGTACGCCCGGTCGGTGAAGAGCATCGAACCGGCTTGGGCGGCATCGTTCTCGCCGACGAGCACACCGTCCTCCACCCGCCAAAAACCACCCTCTGGTGTCCGCCAGCCCGTCAGGTCGCGGCCGTTGAAGATCGGCTCCAGGGGCGGTTCCGCATGGGCGGCGGTGATCGCAAGCGTCAGCGCGGCGAGTGCCGCCGCGGCCGGCAGGTGTGGGCAGGGCATCGTGTGGGCTCCGGAAACGGGCGGGAAACACCCTCCTGTACGCCGTCAGAATACCGCCTGACGGCAGCGCTGGCACCAACCCGCGCACCGTGCGCCATATTTTTGCCCCTCCGGGGCGTCGCGCTCGTCTTCTCTGGAGGCGGCAGCCCTGCGGAGGGCGGAGGGCCGCCCTGCCCTCGAAGCCCGCCCTGCCCTCGGAATCAGGCGATGCTCGTTTCGGATGCCCTCGCCGCATTGTTTTCGGTGGGCTGGGCGTGCCGGTGGGCTGCCGCCGTCAGGCCCTGGTGGTGCTCCGGTCCGGACGTCGTCGGGAGGCGGTTGGCCGGCTGGCTGGTTGACGGCCGCCGCACCGAGCCGCTGCCGGTGCGTCCTGCGGTCGTGGTCGCCGTGTGTGTGGCCGCCGGCTGCGTTCTCGCGTGGCTGTTGGATCCGTCGCCCGGAGTCGGCGGTGCGATCGCCTGGTGGTGCGTGGCGGCGACGGCCCTGCTGGCCTGGGGGCTTGCGGGCCGGATCGGCCGGCCGACGGTCGCCCTCGTGGCGCTTCTCGTGGCCCTCGCGGCGACGGCGGCTGCCTGGGCCGAGGCGCATGCCGACCTCTTTTCCCGGCACGATCTCGCATGGCACCTCGATGAATCACCAACGCCGGTGGCGGTGAAGGCGGTGATCATCGAGGGCTTTCGCGTCGTCGGGGCCCGGGGTGAGCGGCCGGGCTCGGCCGCCGTCGAGCCCGCGTCAGAGTGCGTCGTCCGCATCGTGGCGCGGCGTGCCGGGAGCCGCTGGCGGCCAGCGACGGGGCGGGCGACCGTGACGGTCGTCGGCACTCCGCCGCCGCTGGAGGTTGGCGACCAGGTGCGAATCCTCGGCCGCGGCCTGCGACCGACGGCGGCCCTCAATCCCGGTGAGTTCGACCAGCGGCAGCGGGCCCGGGCCGACCGCTGCCTGTCGATAATTCGCGTAGGCTCCCCACGGGGCCTGAAGGTGATCGAGGCGACGGGCCGCAGCGGGCTGGTGCGCTGGATCGACCACGTTCGTGACCGCGGCGTGGCCACGCTCGGGCGGCACCTGGCACCTGAGCGGGCGGCCGTGGCGGCGGCGCTCCTCCTCGGGAGCCGGGAATCGTTGTCGCGCGAGGATGCCGACGACTTCCTCGCCACCGGCACGGTGCACATCCTCTCGATCTCGGGACTGCACGTCGGCCTGCTCTCGCTGGCCCTGTTCCGGATCCTGCGGGTCCTCGCCGTGCCCCGGGCCGGCGGGCTGCTGGCGGTCGCCGTGTGCACCGGGGCATACATGCTGCTCGTGCGGGCCGAGACGCCCGTGCTGCGGGCCACGCTCCTCGTCTGGCTGTCGTGTCTGGCGGCCGCCGCGGGCCGTCGCTCGCCCGCGGTCAATGCGCTGGCCGTGTCGGGGGTGGTCGTGCTGGCGGTCCGGCCCGGCGACGTGCTGGCTCCGGGGGCGCAGCTTTCGTTTCTCTCCACGGCGGTGCTCGTGGGCCTCGCGGCGGCGCTGCCGTCCCGCCGGCTGCCGGCGGATCCGATCGACCGGCTCATCGAGCGGAGCAGGTCACGGCTCGAGCGACTGGCGCGGGCGGTGGCATGGCACTGCTGGGTCGGGTTTGTCGTCGGCGCCGCTGTGTGGGTCGCCACCCTGCCCATCGTCGCCGCACGGTTCCATGTCGTGAGCCCCGTGGGGCTCGTGGCGAACGTGCTGGTGGCGCCGCTGGTGGCCGTCGCCATGGCATGCGGGGCGTGCTGCCTGCTCGCGGCGACGCTCTCCACGACGCTGGCGGCGATCTGTGGGGCGGCGTGCGACGCGACACTCGCCGCAATGGTGGCGATCGTCCGCCTGGCTGCGGCGGTGCCCGGCGGTCACTGGTGGGTGGCCGGGCCCCCGGGCTGGTGGGTGGCGGGCTGGTATGCGTGTTGTGCGGCGACGCTCGTCTGGTTTCGCCGCGAGGCTCTCTGTCGGCCGGGCACGTGGGCCGCCGTGACGGCCGCCTGGGTGGCGGTGCTCGTCGTCTCCGAGGGGGTCGCCGGGGCGGCGGCCCGCCCTGCAGGCCTGCGGGGCGTGGTGGCGGCGGTCGGGCATGGCTGCGGCGTCGTGCTCACCACGCCCGCCGGCCGCACGCTCGTCTGCGATGCCGGCCGGATGGGCGCTCCGGGAGCGGCGTGCCGGTCGCTCGCGGCCGTGCTCTGGAGCGGTCGGACGCGATCGATCGATCACCTCGTCATCTCCCACGCCGATGTCGACCATCTCAACGCCGTGCCGGGCCTGCTCGAGCGGTTCACCGTCGGCGAGGTGGTGGTTGCCGCGCCGCTCCTCGCGAGCCCGGCCGCTGCGGTCAGGGATCTGCTGCCGCGGATCCGCAGTCGCGGGATTCCGCTTCGGGTGGTTCGGGCCGGCGACTCGTTCGCAGTCGATCCGCAGTGTCGCGTGCGGGTGCTGCATCCGGCCGTGACCGTCGCCGACGGGGCGTCGGACAACGAGTCGAGCCTGGTGCTGGCGGTGGAGGCGGCGGGACGCCGCTGGCTCCTCACCGGAGATCTCGAAGGCCGGGCTCTCGAGCGATTTGTCGCCGCAGGTCCCGACTCCTGCGACGTGCTCGTGGCGCCCCATCACGGCAGCCTCACGAGCCTGCCTCCCGACGTCGCCGCCGCGACGCGGCCCGCCGTCGTGGTGGTCAGCGGAGCGGAGAGCCGGTCGTGGCCCACGGTGCACGCCGCCTACGCCAGGGCTGTCGGCGGAGCCGACGTCCTTCGTACCGGCCGCGACGGGGCGGTGGCCGTCGAGGCCGATGCCGGCGCCCTGGTCGTCAGCCGCTTCAGCGGCGGCCGGTGGCGGCCGGTGCGGTAACGGTGCGGACGAACGCGAGCCCGGCGACGATCAGCGCCAGCTGGCTGGCGACATAGCCGGCCAGCAGGAGGAGCACGCCGCTGGTGAATCCGTAGCTGTGCAGGCCGATGCCGAGTTGGTTGGTGCCGAACCAGCTCCACGCGGTGACGATGTTGCCGCCGATCGTGAACAGCGCGAAGCCCCGGGGGCCGATCCAGCGATCCCAGCGGGCGTGGAGCACGGCGGCGTTCCAGAGCACGATCATCAGGGCGCCGTTTTCCTTCGGATCCCACCCCCAGAAGCGGCCCCACGAGTCGTCGGCCCACAGGCCGCCGAGCACGGTGCCGATGAAGCTGAAGAACAGCGCGAAGCAGACCACGCCGTACGTCATGCGGTGCAGCCGGTCCTGGATGTCGCGGCCGGAGGAATCCAGGGGCCTGCCGGCACACCTGCACCACAGCCCGTGCACGATCGAGCAGGTGCCGAGCAGCCCGGCGAGAAAGGTGGCCCCGTAGCCGAGCGTCACGGTGACCACGTGCGTCGACAGCCAGAACTGCGTGTCGAGCACCGCCTGCAGCACGTGCATCGTGTCGCCGGCGTCGAGCCCATAGGCCACCATCAGCGTGAGCCCGCCGGCGAGGGCGGCCACGAGGTTGCCGATCCCCAGCCGGTGGAGTCGCTCGAGGCCCAGGCCGGCGAGCACGCAGGCCCAGCCGATGAACACCGCCGAGGAGTAGAGGTTCACCACCGGCGGCCGACCCGTGAGATACATCCGCGCCGCGAGGGCGAAGGTGTGGAGCACGAGCGTGCCGGCGAGCATCCACCAGATGAACCGGTTGAGCCGCGGCTGTCCGACCAGGAAACTCGCGAAGCAGAGCACGGTGGCGGCCGTGTAGAGCCATTTCGCCGTGTCGGTCGGATTGAAGGCGTTGAGCCAGGCCTCGAAGGCCGCCCGGGCGGCGGTGTCTTGCACCGCGGGCAGCGGGGCGATGGCGGCGCGGTAGGCTCCCAGCGCCGCGTTGAACGGGCCGGGCTCGTGATCCACCTTCGCGAGCAGGTCGGTGAACGGCAGGATCGCGGGATTCAGCCGAAACGGCGGCCGACCGTCGCGACCGTCGCGCACGCGGCCCAGCAGTGCCGTCACCACCGCCGGATAGAGGGCCTGCCACTCCGCGGCCGGGCCGGCGGCAACGCCGTCGCCGGCCGCCGCGTCGAGGGGCGGGATGACTTCGGGCGGGTGGTTGTCGGTGATCATCCGCGCGCCGTCCACGAGCCGGCGGACCTGGTCGAGAATCTCACTGCCGCCGTTCTCGGCAGGCGGCTGGGGGAGCGACGGCGTGTCGTAGGCGAAGCGGACGAGGTCGTAGGCCATCAGCTTCTGCTCGAGTTCGAGCGTCTTCTTTTCCGCGAACGAGCGGCGCTCGGCGGGCACCTCGCGGGCGGCGGCGGCCTGCGCGCGGAGTTCCTTGCGGCCCGGCTCGATCTCGCGGGCCGAGTAGCGGTGGCCCGGGCGGCGATCGATGTCGAGCTGGTCGAGCACTTCGAGGGCGTCGATGCGGAACACGGGCGCGTCGGCCGCCCAGTCGCTGCCGGCCATCAGTGCGAGGAGCCAGCGGGTGGCGGGCACCGCGGCTTGTGGCGGGGCGGGCGCGTCGTCGGGCATCCGCACGCTGGTTCGCCCGCCGAGCAGCTGGAGCGTGTTGCGGGCCACGCTGTCGAGCGGCTTGACGCGGCCCTCGTGCATCACCGGGATGGCGCCCGCCGCCCGCCAGTCGGCCTCGTCGGGGGGCGTCGGACGCTCGGCGATCCGCGGCAGCGTGGCGGCCGCCACGAGCCCCAGGCCGAGGGCCGGCCCCAGCCACCCGCCCGCGTGCCGCCCGCCCGCCGCAGTCAACCGCTCATGGCGATCGGCGAAGCGGACGAACGTCAGGCCGAAGTGGGCGAGCATGCCCCAGAAGGCGAGCACGCAGGCCACGTAGGGAATCAGCCAGCCGGCGTTCTCCACCACCTGCAGGCCGGTCATCTCGCCGGTGCGGCCACCGCCCAGATCGACCTGCGAATACTGGCTCTGGTAGAAGGTTTCGCCGCGGTAGCGGACGGGGTTGTTCATCCAGATCCGACCCTTCTGCCGGTCGCCGTGGGCCCGGTCCGTGAAGGTGACGTAGGACGAGTAGTCGCGCGGCGTGTCGCTCGCGGAATAGTCGATCCGGCGGACGTCGTCGAGCGTCACGCTGTAGGGCTTGAGCTCGCTGCGAAACCGCAGGGCCAGCGTCCACGAGCGTCCCCCGGCCTCGACGGTGTCGCACTCGTCGCCGCCCCCCATGAAGATCCGCGACTGGTCGTTCAGAAACTGCGACACGAGATGCGTGCCCAGATCACGGCCCGTGGCCCGCTCCCGTAACCGGATGTAGGCGGAGGCCACGTTGGGCTGCGAGGAGGCGCCCCCCTCCGGCGGCCGCGCGGAGGCCAGCCACTGCCGGCCAAGGCCCGCGGTGGCGGGGTTCGGAGCCACGGGGCCCACGCGGACGACGCTCGAGTTGGCGAACCAGTCGAGCACCTCGACGTCGAACGGCAGGTCGTCGGCCGCGATCGCCGCCCCTCCGGCTCTGGCCGCCAGCAGCCGGCCCGAGATCGCGGTGACGCGGTCGGTGCCCGGGTCGGACGGATCGATCACGGCGAGTTCGGTCTCGTCGGTGCGGTACGCCACGCTGGTGGTCTGCCCCTCGACGAGCGAGATGCGCTCCTCGATCTGCCGGTCGCCGAACAGGAACTGCCCCACCATCAGCAACGCCACCGCGACATGGATGAGCACGTTGCCGCCCCGGGGGCCGAAGACCAGCACGAAGCCGACGAGCAGCACCACGCCGGCCACGCTCGACTGGATCAGCTGCCACATGATCCGCAGGCCGGGGTCGTTCATCCGCCACGCCTCGCCTCCGGCGATCGTCAGGCAGACCGCGGTTCCGATCGCCGCGGCGGCCGCCCAGAGCGTGGCGGCGACGAGGCCGCGACGGGCCTGCCAGGCGGCGGCGCCGAGGCCCCCCGCGAGGAAGGCGCCGCCCACCTGCACGATCCGCCACACGGTGTCGTAGTCGACGGGCGGGCGGCCCTGGAGGCCGTCCGTGCGGTGGCCGGTGAGCACGACGGCCGCGGTCAGCAGCCCGCCGAGCAGCGAGATCACCGTGCCCCAGAGCAGCCGTCGTCCCGTGGCAGCGACGTGAAACCGGGTGATCTTCGCCGCCACGAGGTTGGCGAGCAGCACGAGGCCGATCGTGGCGCCGCCCGGAAACGGAAACCAGCCGGGCACGTGCCGCTCGCCGAAGACCGTCACCGGCAGGAAGTCGGCAACCGGCACGCGGGCCAGCCAGCTCGTGAAGTACTCGGCCTTCACCTCGGGGAGGTTCTTCTCGTCCTGAGCGAGCGTGCCCACGAAGAGCAGGAAGGTGGCCGCCAGGAACATCACGACGGTGATCTTCAGCGAGCCCAGGCCGCGAAGCAGCCGCCATGCCACGCCGTCGTCGGCTGCGGCACCGTGGTCCACGTCGAAGAATGTGCCGGACGCCACGGTCGTCACTCCTTCCAGCGGAGCGACGCGACGAACGCCGCGAACCGCTCCCGCTCCCGGGTCGCGATCTCGGCCGCGCCCTTGAACTTCACGAACAGCGATCGGCCGTCGTCCACGGGGATCATCGCCCCAAGGATGGCCTCGCCACCGTCCGTCGGCCCCTGGAGCCTCACGATCGTGGCGGTCGTGCCTGCCACATCGACCGTCTCCGCAGCGGCGACGGCCGCGGCGGCCCGGTCCGCGCGTTCTGCAGGGGCCGCGGAGGCGTCGAGCTGCCCGAGCCACCGCTCCACGTTGCCGGCCAGCGAACCGGCCGCGGGGATAACCGTCACCTCGCGCTTGTCGGCAGGATCGCCGATGAAGAGCGTCGCGAGCCGCATCCCGCCGCCGCCGCCGTCGCTCCAGCCTTCGGGTACCACATAGCGGATCGCGGACCGCGCCACCGCGGGCTCGGCGTCCGGCTGCCGAGCGGCCTGCAGGGGCGCGGACTCCGCATCCTTGGGCACCGCGTAGGTGCGGATGTCACCCGGTCGTACGGCGGCGGCGGGCGTGCAGCCCGGGATCGTGCCGGCGACCGCCGCCGTCATGAGCATCGGCCACGCCCGCAGCATGCCGCTCGGGCGGGGAACGGCGACGCGCGGGCTGCGGCTGTCTGGCTGGGGCACGAGGCGGGTTCCGACGGGCGGTGGGCTGGTCAATTCTAGCAGCCCGGCCGCCGCCGTCCGTGGCGCGTCTCACGGCCAGGAGAACAGGTCCGTGAGGGCCTTGAGCAGCGGGCTGGAAATCGGCGTGCCCGTCGGGGCGCGGAGCGACCCCACGAGATCGATCATCACCAGTGCCGAGGTCGTGAGGAGCAGCGTGCAGCAGACGAGCCCCACGATCTGCAGCACGTTGAACCCGGGGCCGGCCCTGTCGAGGAAGTCCTCGCCGGGAGCCACGAGCGCCGCTGAGTCGGTGTCGCCTTCGATCGAGATGGAACTCGAGTCATCGATGGCGGCGCCGAAGAAACTCGAATCGCCGGAGTCTTCGGTGGGGATCACGACCGAGCCGCTGTCGTCGTCGGTCGTGGCCCCGCCGAGATCGAAGGCGTCACCGCCGAGCGCGTCGCCGATGCCTGACCCGCCGCCGCCGCCGATCCCGGAGCCGCCGCCGCCGCCGATCCCCGATCCGCCCAGGTCGAGTCCGGAGCCGCCGAGGCTTGGGCCGGAGCCAGCCAAGCTTCGGCCGGAGCCAGCCAACGCCGGGCCGGAGCCGAGTTCGAGCCCGGAGCCGCCGAGCTGCACACCCGATCCGCCGAGATCACCCTCCAGCGAGAGGCCGCTGTCGCCCATCGCGCCCGCCAACGGCGCCGGCGTGGCGGACGACAGGCCGGCGACCACGCCGGAGCCGAGGTCGATCTCGAGCGTTCCCGATCCGCCGGCGACATTCGAGCCGACACCGCTTGCCGACCCACCGCCCTTCACGGCCGAGGGCGACGACGAGTTGATGATGGAGTCGAGTTCGAGGTCGGAACTCGCCAGGGCGCTGCCCGCGTCGCCGATGGCGAGATCCTCACCGTCGACGGCATCGCCAAGGATGAGGTCGTCGCCGAGTCCCGAACCGGCCGCGAGCGCGGGAGACGAGAGATCGAGGTTGAGATCACTCGCGTTGGCATCGCCCGCGAGATCGTCGGCCATGTCGGCAACCACCCGCTCGATCTCGTCGAGCTTGAACTTCACGGTGGCTCCGTCGCGAATGGGAAACAGCTTCTTGCGGTCGACGAGCCTGTTGACCTCCTCGATCGTCACGCCCAGGTGACGGGCCGCCTCTTCGGGGCTCAGAAACTTTCCAGCCATGGCTGCCGTGCTTCCCGCGGTGCCTGGTGCGATCAAAGACCCAGTTCGTGTTTCGACGCATCCGACGTCGCTATTCTACCCGTCACCGCCATCGCCGGTGCAGGCGGCACGGCCGGCAGACCCTGCCGAGTCAGTTGGCCGGCGAGCAGGTGGGCATGCGGCGACGATGACCCCGTAGCCGCGGGCTCGGCACGCCTGCACCTGCGGGGGAAGATGCGGTTTTCCCGTAGCCGCGGGCTTGCAGCCTGCGGAATGGACGTGGCTGGTGCTGGCTGCACGCCTGCACCTACGGGGGGCGGAATGCAGGTCAGCGGGGGTCGGCTTCCGCGGGCCCGGTCGGGCCGGCCTGCATCAGTCGTCGGATGGCCGCCGGCCTCGGTTCCTGGGCGTTGAAGTCGTCCACCATGAGATCCCAGGTCAAGTCACGGGTGCTCTTGAGCGCGAGGCTGCCGGTGGCGGCGTCGAGATGGTAGACGGCCGCGTGCCGCGAGGCCGGATCGACGACCACGAGCAGCCGACGGCTGGGATCGACGGCCGACTCCGAAATCCAGAGGCCGGAGGCGTCCGAAAGCGGCCGGCCCGCCCGCTGGGCCGCGAGTTCTCCCGAGCCCACGACGAGCGACACGCCGATCGCGATGCTGGCGACCACCGCGATCCACGGGCTGCGGCGGTGCGATGCCGAAGTCTCGCGCGGCGGCGTGATGTCAGAGGCACTGCACTTCATGGCGCGGGAGGGTAGGCGGCCTTCGATGATGGGGCAAGGCCGGCGGATGCGGCGCTGGCCGCCCGCGCAGGTCGCCCAGTCTGCCGGGTCGGGCCGTCGTGCCGGCGTTTCACCGTGAGGGTCGTTTCGGTTCAATCACCTGGGCAAGGCGTGACGATGGAGAAGATCGAGCGGGCGGCCCCGGGGTCGCCTGCGTTGCGTCAGTCACACCCGCCTGGAGCCTTCCGGTGTCGAAGCTCAACGCCCTGTCAGGACTGCTGATGAGGTCGCCCCTGCTCTGGGGCGGCGCGACGTCATTCGCGTTTTTCGCGCTCATCCACGGCGGCGTGATCACCAACGCCCTCGTGATCCGCTACCTCGCCGGCCACTGGGTGGAATACGTCGAGACCGCGATGTTTTGCGTGGGCCTCGCCTTTCTCGCGCTCCACGCGGAGAGCGTGCTGCGGCAGCGGCGGCGGGTGGGCGAGCCGCTCCTCGAGCCGGCGGTCGATGGCGGCGTGGACCCGACCGAGGCCGAGCGGCTCGTGGCCGCCCTCCCGCCGGCGACCGCGGGCTACCTTCCGCGTCGGCTGCGGGAGGCGCTCGATTTCGTGGCCCGCACCGGCTCCGCCGACGACCTCGAGAACCATCTCAAGTATCTCTCCGACCTCGACGCCGCCCGGGCCTCCCAGGGCTACGGACTGGTGCGGTTCGTGATCTGGGCGATTCCGATCATGGGCTTCCTCGGCACGGTGATCGGGATCACCGAGGCGATCGCCTGCCTCTCGCCGACCCAGCTCGACAACATCTCCGGCGTGGTGGCGGGGCTCGGCACGGCGTTTGACACGACGGCCACCGCCCTGGCCCTGTCGATGATCCTGATGTTCGTGCAGTTCGTGATCGACCGCGTCGAGCAGGCGCTGCTCGCCGATGTCGACGATGCGGCGTGGGCCGCGCTCTCCGGCCGCTTCCAGGTGATCGGCGGGGCCGACGGCACGGCGCTGGCTGTGGCGCGGCTGGGCGAGACGCTCGGCCGGGGCACGGCCCGGCTTCTGGAGGCCCAGGAGCAGGCCTGGTCGGCGCTCGAGCGGACTGCGGCGGCGGGCGTGCGGCGGCTGCTCGACGATGCCGGCGGCACCATCGGTCAGTCGGTCTCGGCAGCGCTCGACCACAGCCTGGCTTCGTGGGCGGAGTCGTTCGCCCGCACCCAGGACGAGCTGGCCGCGCGGCGGGAGGATCGCTGGGTGGAGGCGGCCGCGTCGCTGGCAGCGGCGGTCCGCGGGCTGGAGGCCCGGCACGAGTCGATCGAGCGGCAGACCGCCGCGATCGCGGGCGTGGTGGAGGCCACCCGCGACGTGGCTGCGCTCGAGCGTTCGCTCGATGCCAACCTGGCCACGCTCGCCTCGACCGGGCGTTTCGAAGAGACGCTCACGACCCTGGCCGCGGCGGTGCAGCTGCTTGCCGCCCGTGCCGCCGATCAGGGCCGCGACACGCTGGGAATCCGCCGCACCGGAAAGGCCGCATGAGCCGAGCCCGCGCCCAGTCGGGCCCGACGATCTCGCTGTTTCCGTTCCTCGCCGTGCTCCTGTGCACGATGGGGGCCCTGCTCGTCGTGCTCGTGATCTTCAGCCGCTCGGCGAAGCAGGCGGGGCTCGAGGCGGCGGAGCAGGCCCGCATCGCGGCGGCCGCCGCGGATGAGGCGCGGCGCGAGGAACTCGAACGCGCCCGCGACGAGCTCGACTGGCGGGTCGGCCAGACGCAATCGATCCGCGATCGAACCGCCGAGGAACTGGCGAAGGCCCGCATGCAGCTCGCGGGCACCGAGGAGCAGGCCCGCGAACTCGCCGACGAGCTCGACGCCCTGGCCCGCATGGCGGAGGCGCTCGAGGGCGCGGCGACGGCCGACGACTCCGGGATCCTCGAACTGGAACGGCGGCTGGCCGAGGCCCGCAAGGCTCTCGACGAGGCGAAGGAGAAACACGCGGAGCGGCCGCCCGCCTACGCGGTGGTGCCGTACGAAGGAGTGAACGGCACGCATCGGCGGCCGCTGTACATCGAGTGCTGCCTCGACGGCGTGTGGCTGCAGCCCGAGGGCATCCGGCTCGGCCCCGGTGACTTCGAGGGACCGCCGGGGCCCGGCAATCCGCTGGCCAGCGCCCTGCGGGCGGCGCGCGAGCACATCGCGCGGAATCCCGGCGAGTCGGGCGACCCAGGCGTGCAGCCCTATCCTCTGCTCCTCGTGAGGCCGTCGGGCGTGATGGCCTACTATGCCGCCCGCGAGTCGATCCAGTCGTGGGGCAGCGAGTTTGGCTACCAGTTCATCGACGAGGATTGGACGCTCACCTATCCGCCGCGGGACCCGGCGCTCGCCGACGCGGAGATGCGGGCCGTGGACGAGGCGCGGCGGAGGCTCGAATGGCTCGCCCAGGTGCGGCCGCCGAAACGCACCAAGCCCGCGGTGCAGTATCGGGCCGCCACCACCCGCGGCGGCGTGGTGGCCAATGGTGGCCCGAGTGTGCTCGGCGACCAGTCCCGGTTCGACTGGACCGAGGAGCAGGCGAACGCGGCCGGAGGAGACGGTGGAGCGGGCCCGGGTCGGGGCTTCTCCGCCGGAGGCGGCGACGATGGGGCGGCGACCGGTGCCGGCGGCGATGCCATTCTCGGCAACCGGTATGCGGGCCCATCGAAGTTCTACAGCGGCGGGCCCGGCGGCCAGGGCGGACAGGGTGCCATGGGCGGCGGCGGCTCGGCTCCCGGTGGCGATTCCGGCTTGGATGGCCCGGACGTCGCCGCTGCCACGGGTGGCAGTCCACGTGGCGGCAGCCCAGCAGGCGGCGGGTCGGAGGCCGGCGGATCGGGTGCGGCTGGCGGCACGAGTTCGGCCGCAGGGTTCGGCTCGGACGCGGGAGACTCGTTGCTCGGGTCGTCGCAGGGCGGACGTGCTCGCGGCGGTGCCGGTGCACGCCGTGGCGAAGAATCATCGGTCGCGGCCGGTGCCGGGCAGGCCGGCGGAGATGCTGCCTCGGGCGGCACGTCCGGTGGCGGGCAGTGGGCAGGAAGCGCAGGTCAATCGGCCGGTGGAGGAAGCGGCCAGTCGGCGGGAGCCGGAGGCGGGGGCGGGGGCAGCGGCCCGTCGATGCCCGGTCTGGCGCAGGGCGGCGGCGCCGCAGCGGCCGGAGGAGCTGCCGGCGCGGCAGGGGCCACCGCGTCGCTGGCCGGCAAGCGGGGCAGCAACTGGGCGAGCCTCGCCACCATGGAGACGCCGGTGCCGCTCACGCGGCCGATCAGGGTGGAGTGCGCCCATGACGAGTTTCGGCTCGTCGGTGACGGCGGCCGCGTGGCGACCAGGATCCCGATCGGCACCCACACCATCGACTCCGTCGATCCGCTCGTCCGCGAGGTGCATGCCACGGTGGGCCGCTGGGGGCTGGCCGGCGACCGCATGTATTGGCGACCCGAACTCGTCCTCTCGGCCACCCCCGACGGCGGCGCCCGCCGCGAGGATCTCGAGCGGCTGCTTGCCGACAGCGGCATCGACACGCGGCGGAGCGAGGCCCGCGAGAAGGTCCGCAATCTGCCGCCGGTGCAACGAACCGGCAGCCTTTTTCCCCGGCGGTAGACGGAGCACGGCATGGCACGCCCCAGGCAGGAAGCGGACCTGACGGCAGGACAGGACTCGTTCCTCGACGTCGTCACCAACATCGTCGGCATCCTGATCATCCTCGTGATGGTGGTGGGAGCACGGATCCAGAAGATCTCGCTCGACGCTGCGACGCAGACCGTGCCGCCGGCCGTCGACGCCACGCTCGAGGCGGTGGTGGAGGACCGGGCCCATACGCTGGCCTCGGCAGAGAGCGAGATCGTGCAGCTGCAGGCCCAGGCGGCCATGGTGCAGGCGGCGATCGAAGGAGCCTCGAGCGCCCGGCTGCAGCTGGCCACCGCGGTGTCGGCGGCGAAGGTGGAGCTGGAGCAGCGAAAGCAGGAGGCGGACGCCGCCCGCGTGGCCGACGCCGAGCGGGCTGCGCGGCGGCAGCAGCTCGAGGAGTCGATCCGGCAATGCTCGCTCGACGCGGAGTCGCTGGCCCACCGCAAGGCCACCACGGCGGAGGTGCTCGCCTATCCCACGCCTATCGGTCGCACCGTCAACGGCGAGGAGATCCACTTCCGGCTCGAGGGCGATCGGATCGCCTACATCCCCCTGGAGGAACTCTTCGAACTGGCCAAGCGCTCCACGCAGCGGCACGCGGGCTCGATCGCCGACATGGCCGCGCGGATCGAGACCGTGGGACCGGTGCAGGGCTTCACCCTCGACTACGTGATCGAGGCCAAGATCGACCAGGCGCGGGGCCAGATCCTGATCCGCTCGCGGGAGTGGGTGGTGCAGCCCGCCGATCCGCTCCCGGGCGAGCCGGTGGCCGACGCACTGCGGCCGTCGTCGCGGTTTCGGGCGGTGCTCGGCGGGGTGAAGCCCGACACCACCGTCACGCTGTGGTGCTATCCCGACAGCTTCGCCGCCTACCGCCAGGTCCGCGAGGAACTCCATCGGCTGGGGGTGCCCACGGCCGGTCGGCCGCTGCCCGAAGGGGCACCGATCGGCGGATCGACCGAGGGCAGCAAGTCGGTCGTGCAGTAGGCGACGCGACGCGGCCGGCCTGACTGGTCGCGGCTACGCCGTCGCCGCGCGGATGCCGGCCTCCGTGGCGGCGGCGAGCAGGTCGAGTTCATCCGGCGTGATCGAGAGCGGGGGCACGATCACCACCGTGTCGCCCAGCGGCCGCAGCAGCGCGCCGTGCGCTCGTGCGGCGAGGCAGGCCCGCATGCCCCGCTTCTCCTGCCACGGGTAGCCCTGTCCCGTCGCCTTGTCGGCCACGAGGTCGAAGCCCGCCACGAGGCCGCACTGCCGCACGGCGCCCACGTGCTCGAGCCCGCCGATCCTGGCGGCGTGCCCCTGGAGCCGTGCGATCTTCGCCGCCAGCCGCTCGAGCACCTGCTCGTCGCGGAACACCGCCAGCGATTCGAGCCCTACGGCCGCCGCCAGCGGATTGCCACCGTAGGTGTGCCCGTGGAAGAAGGTGCGGCGGTCGGCGTGGCTGCCGAGGAAGGCCTGCCACACCCGCTCGGTGGTGAGCGTGGCGGCCATCGGCAGGTAGCCCGCCGTGAGCCCCTTGGCGAGGCAGAGAAAGTCGGGCGACACGCCCTCCTGCTGGCAGGCGAACATCGTGCCGGTGCGACCGAAGCCGGTGGCCACCTCGTCGAGAATCAGGAGGACGTCGTGCCCCCGGCAGAGGTCGGCGACGCCGCGGAGGAATCCCGGCGGGTGCACGTAGACGCCCGCCGCCATCTGCACGAGCGGCTCCATGATCAGGGCGGCGATCGTGCCGGCGTTGTCGACGAACACCCGCTCCACGGCGGCGAGCGATTCGGCGAGCGTGGGCGGCGGACTTCCGGTGGCGGGGCACGGGCCGCCCGGCGACGGCACGCGGATCGCGGCGAACGTGAGCGGCTGGAACATCGCCGTGAACCGGTCGACGCCGCCCACGCCGATGGCGCCGAGCGTGTCGCCGTGGTAGGCCTCGCCGATGGCCACGAACCGCGTCCGTGTTGGCTGCGGCGGGCGGGCCTGGAGCCAGAACTGGAAGGCCATCTTCAAGGCCGTCTCGATGGCGCTCGACCCGTCGCCTGAGAAGAACACCTTCTCGAGGCCCGCGGGGGCGATCTCGACGAGCCGGCGGGCAAACTCCACGGTGGTCGCGTTGGAGAGCCCGAGGTTCGTGGTGTGGGCCACCTTGCCGGCCTGGGCCGCAAGGGCCGCGTCGAGCCGCGGGTGCCGATGGCCGTGCACGGCGCACCACATGCTGGCCGAGCCGTCGAGATATCGCCGGCCGTCGCTGTCGACGAGCCATGAACCCTCGCCCCGCTCGATGAGGAGCGGCTCGTATTCCTGCATCTGCGTGAACGCGTGCCAGACGTGCTCGCGGTCCCACTGCCGGAGGAGGTTCGGATGGCCGGGGGCGGGCGTGATGGGCGTGTCCCGGGTGCGATCGTCGCGCTCGTGGGCCAGCACGAGCTGCTCGCCCGGCGTCATGCGGCGGTAGGTTTCGAGAGTCTCCCTGCTGAGCATTGGAGCATTGTAGTCTGTGGGCCGCGGGGTAGGCTCTGGGCACGTGACCCGGGGAGCGAGGGGCATTCATGCAGGTATCAGGCGTGTCGGCGGGCGGGCCACGGGGTTGGCGGGGTGTCCGGTGGATGGTGTGCGCGATGCTGTTCGCCGCCGCCGCGATCAACTACATCGACCGTCAGGTGATCGGCATCCTCAAGCCGACGCTCGCGGGCGAGTTTCAGTTCGACGAGCGTGCGTACGCCGCGATCGTTTTCAGCTTCCAGGCCGCGTACGCGGTCGGCCTGCTGCTGTCGGGTCGGATCATCGATCGGATCGGCGTGCGGGCCGGATTCACGATCGCCGTCGTGCTCTGGAGCATCGGGGCGATGGCGCATGCCTTTGCCGACCGGTTTCCGTGGCTGCGGCTGCCGACGGTTTCGATCGACCCGCCGCAGGTGCTCATGCTCGGCGGAGCCGCGGCGGGCCTGGCGCTTTCGCGGGTGATCCTCGGCCTCGGCGAGGCGGGCAACTTCCCCGCCTCGATCAAGGCCGTGGCCGAGTGGTTTCCGAAGAAGGAACGGGCCCTGGCCACCGGCATCTTCAACTCGGGCACCAACATCGGCGCCCTCGTGACGCCGCTGGTCGTGCCGTGGATCACGGTGAAGTACGGCTGGCAGTGGGCCTTCCTGATCACGGGGCTATTGGGCTTCTTCTGGGTGGCCTGGTGGATGGTGGGCTACCGGCGGCCCGAGGAGCATCCCGGAGTCTCGAAGGAGGAACTGGCCTACATCCATTCCGATCCGGTGGAGTCGATGGTGCCGGTGCCGTGGTCGGCGGTGTTCCCGCTGCGGCAGACCTGGGCATTCGCCGTGGGCAAGTTTCTCACCGATCCGATCTGGTGGCTGTATCTCTTCTGGGTGCCCGACTTTCTCAACAAGAACCACGGCCTCGATCTCAAGACGATGGGCCTGCCGCTGGTGGTGATCTACCTCGTGGCCGACATCGGCAGCATCGGCGGCGGCTGGCTGTCGTCGCACCTGATGGCCCGGGGCTGGAGCACCAACGCCGCCCGCAAGCTCGCGATGTTCGTCTGTGCCCTGGCGGTCGTGCCCATGCTGTTCGCGGCCCAGGCCAAGAATCTCTGGGTGGCGGTGGGGCTCGTGTCGCTTGCAGCGGCGGCCCACCAGGGCTGGTCGGCGAACCTGTTCACGCTCACCAGCGACATGTTTCCGCGGCGGGCGGTGGGCTCCGTGGTGGGGATCGGCGGCATGGCCGGGTCGATCGGCGGCATGCTGATCGCGCTGGTCGTGGGGGCCATCCTGCAGAAGACCGGCAGCTACGTGCCGATCTTCGTGATCTGCGCGTCGGCGTACCTCGTGGCGCTGACGTTGATCCACCTCCTGGCTCCGCGGCTCGAGCCCGCGCGGCTCGACTGACGAGGCCGCCCTGCCGTGAGCGTGCCCGACACCGGGGCGGCGGGGCGGCTGCGAGTTCGACTCACTCCGGGACGAGCTGGTCGACGTCGCGGAAGCCGCGGTCGAGGGGCTTCATCCACTCGCCGTAGATCGGGTTGGGGATCACGATCCAGCGGTCGCCCCAGTCCTTGGCGTGCCGGTCGACGAGGTCCTTGCGCTGCTGGATCGCGGCGGTGAGGGCCTTCGAGTCGGCGTCGGCCGCGATCGCCGGGCTGCGGAAGGCCTCGTCGAAGTCGCGGAGGTTGTCGCCCACGTGGAGCACCACGGTGAAGGCCTTCTCAGCCTCGGCCCGACGCGCGGTCTTGTTGCTCGTGTCGCTCGCCAGCTTGAGGTGGGCATCGTCGGCCAGCGGCAGGCCGAGCCGCTCGAGGCCCCGCTTC
>JBJTQP010000108.1:0-9967 GCA_046075685.1 Planctomycetaceae bacterium
TGAAAGCGTTGCCGCAGTCGGTTGACGACCGGCACGAGCGTCGTCACGTCGGCCACGTTGCCCGGCCAGAGTTCGCAACACAGCGGTCGCCCCTCGTGATCGAGCACCACGCCCACGATCATCTGCTTGCAGTCTGGCCGATGATCCTTGCTGGAATCGTACTGGCCGAGGGTTGCGAGACTGGCGGTGGCTCAAGCGGTTCGCCGAGATGTGTGAGGATCTTCCGGATCGGGCCCGGCTCGGTGATGAACGCGATCAGCCGGATGTCGCCACCGCAGTTGGGGCACTCGAGCGGAAACTCCTCCCCCACCCGGGCCATGAGCCCTGGCCGGCGCGCCGCAGCTCCCACACCCGCCGCCCGTCGTCGCCGTGGAGCACCGGAAAGGCATAGCCCACGCCCGCCGCCTGAAGATCCGCCTCCAGCGCCTCGACACCTGCCGCCAGCCGACCGCCATCGGCGTGCCGCAGCTCCACCACGAGCACGGCTCCCGGCTCGCCGACCACGAACTCCCGGTTCCGGGCCTGCTCGGCGTTGTCCTTGGTGCAGCCGAGGATCTTGTCGTCGATGAGCTCGCAGGCCGTCAGCATGACGTCGCCGCCGCGCCGCCGCATCACCACCAGCGTGCCCTCGAGCGCCTCGGCGACCGAGCGGCAGTGGACGCACACCAGCGCCGCCGGTGGAGGCAGCGGCACGAGCCCGAGCTCGAACTCCACGCCCACGAACAGGGTTCCCTCCGAACCGGCCAACAGCCTGCAAAAATTGAACGGCCGGTCGCTGGCGGGGTCGAAGCACGACGCTTCCATGAGGGCGTCGAGGGCGTACCCCGTGTTGCGCCGCGTCACCTCGGGCCGCGGGAAGGACTCGCGGACCAGCGCCCGGGTGCGTGCGTTGCCGAGCAGCGTGCGGGCGAGCCGGTAGACGCCGGTCTCGAGCGACTCCGGCCCGGCGCACTTCGCCGCGAAGTCCCCCGGCGAGAGCGGGCCGAACGTCGCCTCGGAGCCGTCGGCCAGGAATCCGCGGGCCGAGATCAGGTGATCGCGGGTCGAGCCGTAGGCGATCGAGTTGGCCCCGCACGAGTTGTTGCCCACCATGCCGCCGATGGTCGCCCAGCCGGCGGTCGACGTCTCCGGCGCGAAGAACAGGCCGTGGGCGACCAGCGCGCGGTTGAGGTCGTTGCGGACCACGCCGGGCTGGACGCGAACCCGCCGCGCGGCCACGTCGACCGCCACGATCCCGTCGAGATGCCGGCCCATGTCGACCACGATCCCACCGCCCACGACCTGGCCTGCGAGCGACGTGCCGGCGCCGCGCGGAATGAGTCCGATCCGCGTCGCGGCGGCGAACCGGACCAGCTCCCGGACGTCGGCCTCGGATCGGGGCAGGGCCACGGCCCGCGGTCGCTGCTGGTATTCTGACGCGTCGGTCGCATACGCCGCCAGCGCGAGCGCGTCGGTGAGCAGGCTGCCCTCGAGCCGCCGGGCGAGCGGCGCGAGGTCGACGGCGGCGGCGGCGAGCTGATGCACGGCGTGATGACGGGATCGGTTGGTGCGTGCGGCCCGGGAAATCGCCGGCTGATGATACGGCAGCCACCACGAAAAAACCGCGGCCGTGACCGCGTCGCCACGGTGTCTCGAACCCGGGCTCGAGGCCGAAGCCGGCGGCTATACTTCCTGAGGCGTTTCTTCCGACGCGAAGCGGAGCCGCGGATGTCTCGACTGCATCGTCACCGGACGCGGCTCTGGGCGGCCCTGGTCGCGGCGGTGCCGGGGCTGGGCGGCGCCGTGCCGGCGGGTGCCGACGGCCGCACAGCCCTGGTCGCGCACTGCGGGGACTGCCACTGCGGCGGGATGGCCGAGGGCCGACTCGACCTCGATGCAATCATCGGAAGGCTCGACGAGCGGCCCGTCGCCGGCGGCGGCCCCGACGAGGCCGCCTGGATGGCCGTGGTGCGGAATCTCCGGGCGGAGACGATGCCGCCCCCGGACGGCCCGCCCCTGGCGGCCGACGACCGCCGGCGGCTCGTCGAATTCGTCGAGCGCGACGTCTTCGCGCTCGACCCCGGCCGGCCCGATCCCGGGCGTCCGGTGCTCCGGCGGCTCAACCGGACCGAGTATCAGCACACCGTCGACGACCTGACGGGCCTCGCGGTGCCCGTGGCCGACGACCTGCCCGCCGACGACACCGGCTACGGCTTCGACACGATCGGTGACGTGCTTTCGATGCCGCCGCTGCTGGTCGAGAAGTACCTGATCCTCGCGGCGCGCGTGGGGGACGCGGTGGTGGAGACGGCCCGCGTCGAGCGCGTGGCCGGGGTGGCCGCCTACCCGGCCGCCGTACGGCGGGTGTTTCCGCTGGGGCCGCCGCCCGACGACCCGCGGCTCGCGACCGAACATCTCCGCGGCACCGTGGCCCGGCTCGCCGACCGGGCGTTCCGCGGGACCGCCGACGCCGAGGTCGTCGAGCGGCTCTGCGTGGTGGCCCGTGCCGAGGCCGAGCGACCCGACGGCGGTTTTGAACGCGCCGTCGCGGCCGCGCTGGCGGCGATCCTGTCCTCGCCGCGCTTCCTCATGCGAATCGAGTCGGCTCACGACACCCCACGCGCCGTCGACGACCCGACGGCGTCGGCCGTCCCCGTATCCGACGTCGCCTTGGCCTCCCGGCTGTCCTATTTCCTGTGGGGCTCGATGCCCGACGACGAGCTGCTGGCCGTCGCCCGGGAGGGCCGGCTGCACGCGGAACTCGACCGGCAGGTCATCCGGATGATCGAGGACCGACGCTCGGCCCGCTTCGTCGCCTCGTTCGTGGGCCAGTGGCTCCGGACCCGCGACGTCGAGGCGACGCCGTTCGACCTGGGGATCGTGGCCCGCGCGCGGGGCGGGCGGCTGCGGGGGGACGTGTTCAACGACCGTGTCCGGCCCGCGATGCGCCGGGAGACGGAAATGCTCTTCGAGCACCTGCTGCGGCGGAACCGTCCTCCGGTCGACCTGCTCATGGCCCGCGAGACGTTCCTCAACGAGCCCCTGGCCCGGTTCTACGACATCCCCGACGTCGAGGGGCCGGAGATGCGGCTGGTGTCGCTCGCCGCCGATTCCCACCGTGGCGGCCTGCTCACGCACGGCAGCTTTCTGACCGTGACCTCCAATCCCACCCGCACCGCACCGGTGAAGCGCGGGCTGTTCGTCGTGGACACCCTGCTGGGCATGCCCGTGCCACCGCCGCCCCCCAACGTGCCCCCCCTGGAGGCCGCGGACGCCCCGGGCCGGGCGGCGACCATGCGCGAGAAACTGGCCCGGCACCGCAGCGATCCGCTGTGCGCGTCGTGTCATGAGCGGATGGATCCGCCGGGGCTCGCGCTCGAGTCCTACAACGCCATCGGCCAGTGGCTCGGACCGGACGCGAATGCCGGGGGGACGCCGGGAAAGCTGGCGACCGGAGAGACGTTCGCGGACGCCCGCGAACTGGCCGAAGTCATCGCCGGTCCGCGGCGGCACAACTTCCACCGGTGCCTCGCCGAACGGATGCTCGTGTACGCGATCGGCCGCGGCCTCGAGTATCATGACGGGCCGTCGGTCGATGCGATTCTCGCCGCATGGGAGCGGGACGGGGCGGGCCTTCAGGATCTCGTCCGCTCGATCTGCCGGAGTGTGCCGTTCCGGATGCGCCGCCCCACCCAGGCAGCCGGAGGCACATCGCCATGAGCCACTCGCTCTCCGATTCGCGACGCACAGCCGGCCCGCTGAGGGTCTCGCGGCGGCGCTTCGGGAGCCTGATGCTGCGCGGCCTGGGCACGGCACTCGCGCTGCCCGCGCTGCGCTCCGTGCGGACGGCCGCGGCGGAGGCCGCGGCCGCGCCGCCGGTGAGGATGGCGTTCGTCTACGTGCCCAACGGCGTGCACGTCGACCGGTGGCGGCCGATCGACGAGGGCACCGCGTACGTCGCCGGGCCGACCTTCGAGCCGCTCGCCGATCTCCGTGCACGGTTCCAGGTGGTCAGCGGACTGGCGCACCGCAACGGCACCGCCGGCCCGGACGGCGGCGGGGACCATGCCCGCGCGATGGCCACGATCCTCACCGGATCGCGACCGCGAAAGACCGCGGGCGCCGACCTGCAGGTGGGCGTGTCGGTCGACCAGGTGGCGGCCGCGCGGGTCGGCGGTGCGACCCGCTTCCGCTCGCTGGAACTCTCCTGCGATGGTTCCCGGACTGCCGGTGCGTGCGACTCGGGCTATTCGTGTGCCTACTCCTTCAACATGTCGTGGCTCAGCGAGTCGCAGCCGGCCACGCCCGAGTCGAGCCCGCGGCTGGCATTCGAGCGGCTGTTCGGTGCGGGATCGGCCTCGGAGCGGGCCCACAGCCTCGCCGCCCGGGCGGCCGCCCAGCGGTCGGTCCTCGATTTCGTGCTCGAGGATGCCCGCTCCCTCCGCAAGACGCTCGACCCCGCCGACCGCCGCAAGCTCGACGAATACCTGACCGGCGTCCGCGAGGTCGAGACGCGGATCGCGGCGTTCGAGACGTCGGCTCCGCCCGTCGTTCCCGACCTCTCCCTTCCGGAGGGTCCGCCGCCGTCCTACGGCGAGCACATGCGGCTGATGGCCGACATCGTGACCCTCGCCTTCCGCACCGATTCGACCCGCGTCGCGACCCTGATCCTCGCCCACGACGGCAGCGAGCGGACGTTTCCCGAGATCGGTGTCGGCGACGGACATCACTCGCTGTCGCACCACCTGCAGGATCCGGTCGCCAAGGAGAAGATCGCGACGATCGACCGCTTCTACATGCAACAATTCGCCTACCTACTCCGCCGGCTGGAGGCCGCCGAGGCGGAAGACGGCACGCCCCTGCTCGACCACTCGATGGTCGTCTACGCGAGCGGCCTCTCCGACGGCAACAGCCACCGGCACGACGACCTGCCGGTGATCCTCGCCGGGCTGGCCGGCGGCCGGCTGGCCGGCGGCCGGCACGTGAGGCTCGCGGAGGAGCGGCCGATGAGCAACCTGTTCGTCACGATGCTCGACCTCGTGGGCGCGCCCGTGGGTCGGTTCGGAGACTCCACCGGGCCGCTGCCCGAGGTGCTCGCGTGAGCGTCGGCGGCCGACGGGCGACCGGGATCGGCGGGGTCAGGGCCCGGCCCGTCGCGCCATCCCCGCGATGACCCGCTGCACTGTCGTCGGGAGAAGCCCATGCGGGAGCGGCGCCGGATCGTTCAGCGGTCGCTGTTCGAGGACGACGAGCCGGCGGCTTCTCGCCCCGCCGTATCGCCCGTCGCGGTGGCGCCGGAGGCGGCCGACCTGGCCCTCCATCTGCCCCGCGAAATCCGCCTCGGCACGTCGAGCTGGTCGTTTCCCGGGTGGACGGGAATGGATAGCCCGGCCAATGGGACGTCCGCAAGGGGCTCCTCGGCTGATGAGCGGCTCGTGAGCCGCGTGTTTCGTGTTTTCGTCTCCCGGCCCCGAAAAGCACTCTCCCGAATGGCCGGCTACCCGCCCCCGGAGTGGCGAGTTTCTCGCCTCGGCGCAGACCGTCTCCCGAGTCGCCCGTCCAGGGCCTTGATGCCTCACGTCCGGCATCACTCAGAGCTTGTGGATGTCGATCGCGGGCAGTTCGTCTATCCGTCCCTGGAAGACGTCGCGCTCGTCATGCGCCTGGACGAGCTCGCCCCAGTCGGTGGGCGGGCCGCGGGCCGGCGAGACTGGCGGTGGCTCGAGCGGTTCACCGAGGTGGGTAAGGATCTTCCGGATCGGCCCCGGCTCGGTGATGAACGCGATCAGCCGGATGTCGCCACCGCAGTTGGGGCACTCGAGCGGAAACTCCTCCCCCACCCGGGCCATGAGTTTCGCCCAGGCAATCCGCGAGGTGTCGTGCGAGCGGGGTTTCGCCTGAGTATCGCAGCAGCCCGTGGCATGCGCCTGGCCCGCATGCCCAGCCTCGCTCCGCTTGCCGATGTTCCCAATCGCGAGCGCCGTGACGGCCCGTCTCAGCTTGTGATGTGGCGCAAACACCCCATGGTAGCGATGCCGATGCTTCCGCGGCGGTGGGACGAGATCGGCCAAGCGATCGAGAAACTCAAACGGCGAGAGCTCGACGACGCCGTTGGTCCCCGGCCGCGTGGACTTGCGGCCGCGGCCGGGCCCGACCCAGGTGGCGGCTTTGTGTCTGGGCAGCACGTAGCGGACTTGGGTGATGCGGCCGGCTGGGCCGCGGATCACGGACAGTCGCTCCAATGCAAAGGGGGGCCGGGCGCAGTACCGCAGCGCACCGCAGCCGCTTCGGCACCGAGATCACCCACTGCCGCACCGGTACCGGCGGGATGACGTGATCGGCGAGATGCGCGGCCGTCTGGGCCATGTGGCGGCCGTTGCAGGACGGGCAGACGCCGCGGCCCTTGCACGAGAACGCGACGACAAACCCCTTGCCGCAGCCCGTACAGAGCGCACGGCCGAACCCGAAACAGAGGATGCCGCACGCGAGATAGCCGCGGAGTTCGTCCTCAACGTATCCCGGCACGGGCCGCTCGGCGGCATCCCGCCAGGCGAGCCAACTCTCGAGGTTCTCGTTCGCTGCTCGCGAGCGACACGCCGATCGTCGTGATCGCGGGGGAGGGGGGCGAACAGGAGGCCATCATGCGGCTTGGCCGCATCGGCTTCGACAACGTCGCCGGATACCTCGCCGGAGGCATGAACGCCCTCGCGGGCCATCACGATCTCGTCGAGCGCACACCGCGGATCACGGCTCACGCCCTCGCCGGCTGGCTGTCCGGCGAACGCCCCGAACTGGGGCCGACGCCCACGGTCGTGGACGTGCGCAGTGAGGCCGAACGGGCCGGAGGGCATGTCGCGGGCAGCCTGCACATACCCCTGACGCACCTCGAGGAGCGGGCGGGCGAAATATCGGCCGGCAGGCCCATCGTCGTGCACTGCGAGGGCGGATACCGGTCGGCGATCGCGGCGAGCCTTTTCCAGAAGCTCCGGCGGGCCGGCGTGCACGACCTCGTCGGCGGCTACAAGGCATGGGCGGCGGCCAGTTCCCCGGCCACCGGCATGCGCCCGCCCGCCTGATACCACCGGGATGTGCCGGAATCCGCGGGCCGCGACGTCACGTTCCCTGCGGAGAGGAGATGTCATGTGCGAACTGCTCGGTCTGGCCTTCAGCACACCCGTCTCGCCGGGCCTCTCGTTTCGCGGCTTTCGCAACCGGGCCCGCGGCAATCGGCACGGATGGGGTCTCGCAGCGATCGGTTCCTGGAAGGCGCGCATCGTCAAGGAGCCGATTCGGGCCGACGAAAGCGCGATGTCCCGGACGCTTTGCGATGATTCCACGCTCGTCGCTCCGCTCTTCATCGCTCATGTGCGGGCGGCGAGTTGCGGGGCCGTGAACCTCGAGAACACACACCCCTTCACGCGCCGCATCGGGGGGAGCGATTTCGTATTCGCCCACAACGGCACACTCGACACGCGTCGGCTCGAGCGGCGGGTGGCTGCCGAGTTCCCCGTCGAGGGCTCCACCGACTCGGAGCTCGCCATGTGCGTACTGCTTTCCTGGATGTCCCGGGAACGGGTCGATCCCACGGACTACGCCCTCGTCGAGGACTTCCTGCGGGATCTCAACGCCGCCGGCGACCTGAACCTGCTCTTCTCCGACGGCAGGCGGCTCTTCTGCTACCACGATGCGGGCGGCTACAACGGCCTCTGCTACACCCACCGCCACGCGCCGTTTTCGCGGATCAGCCTCCGAGACGAAGACTGGGAGGCCGACCTCCGCGAGGAGAAGGCGTCAAAGCAGCGCGGTTTCGTGATCGCTTCGCGGAGGCTGACCGACGGCGAGGACTGGACCGAATTCAGACCTGGCAGCCTGATGGTCTTCGAACAGGGCCGACGCATCTACGGGGGCATCTGACGCCCACGGTGTCGAGTCTCGCCTGCACGCCCACCCATTCTTGGACGGTCGGTTCCTGGACGAATCAATCGATGAACGGATCGCCGTAGAACAACTCGATCAACGGATCGCCGGCGACCGGCGACCGCGCCGGCGAGGCCGGAGTCACCACTCCACCTTCCTCGCCGAGAGCCTTGGTCGAAGGCTTCGGGATTCCACCACCCTCTTCACCAACGGCCTTCGTCGTGGGCTGCGGGGGCTGACCACCGCCCTCTTCACCAACGGCCTTCGTCGTGGGCTTCGGCGGCTGCGGGGGCTGACCACCACCCTCCTCACCAACGGCCTTCGTCGTGGGCTTCGGCGGCTGCGGAGGCTGACCACCACCCTCTTCACCAGCAGCCTGCGTCGTGGGTTTCGGCGGCTGCGGGGGCTGACCGCCTCCCTCTTCTCCCACCGCCTGCGTCGTGGGCTTCGGTGGCTGCGGCGGCTGACCACCGCCCTCTTCTCCCACGGCCTGCGTCGTGGGGCGAAGCGGCCCGGGCGGCCTCACCCCCCCTTCCTCACCGACCGCCATGGTCGTCAACTTGAGATCAGGCTCCTGCGCGGCATGGCTTGACCGGCCCCAGACCAGGCACCCCAGTGAACCCAGGCCGCCGATGATGCGGGCCACGGTGGACCGCCGCGACTGGCGTTGCTCGGGAGCGGCCTGCCCCTCGCCTTCAGGAGGAAGCATTCCGGCGAATGGATGTTGCATGGTCGATGATCCTCAGGCGATTGACCGGGTCACGGCACCGTTCCGGCCTTGCCGGTTCCCACCCAGTGTGCGGTACATTCCCTCAGGCAGGATCGCGTCTTTTGCGATCCGAGTCAAGAGTTTTCCGCCACATATCAGGCACATCGCCGGTTCCGCGGGCAGAACGTCCCTCCGCGACCGGCATCCCGGCCGGCTTTCAGGCATGGCGATCCTCGTTCTTTCCGATGCCCATGACGAACACGGCCTGCACGTGCTCGCGGCGCTGCGGGCGCGTGGTTGCGATGCCGAACTCTTCGATGCGGCTTCCATTCCTTCCGAGAGCCGGCTGACGCTGGGATCGACCGCCTCCGCGTCGCGGCTGCGGCTGCCAGGCGGCCGGCTCCTCGACGCCGCCGACGTGACGGCCGTCTATTGGCGGCTCTACCGGCTTCCGGTCGTCCCGCCACTCGAGAACGCCGGCCAGCAGTTCATCGCCGAAAACGACGCGCGTTCACTCGCGGAGTCGTTTTTCATCCGCTCCACGTGCCGGTGGGTCAACGGCTGGGCCGCCTTTCGCCTCCACCAGACAAAGCCGGTGCAGCTCGCGATGGTTTCGGCGCTCGGCGTACCGGTGCCCGACACCATCTTCACGAACGATTCCGAGGAGGTATGCCGCTTCGCGGACCGACACCCACGGGTCGTGTTCAAACCGGTGCAGGGGGGCGCCCATGCCCGCACGCTGGATCGCGGCCAACTCGACGCACCGCGCCTTGCCTCCTTGTCCGTGGCTCCCGTCACGCTCCAGGAAGAGATCGTCGGCACGAACGTGCGGGTCTTCGTCGCCGGCGACAGGATCGCGGCCTGTGAGATCGCCACGCCGCACCTCGATTATCGCGACGACCATCACCCCATGATCACGGCCACCGCGCTGCCTGACGACGTTGCACGGCAGTGTCGCGAGATCGCCCGCACGCTCGAACTCGCATGGACCGGGATCGATTTCCGTCGCGACACGGCAGGTCGCCACGTGTTTCTGGAAGCGAACCCGAGCCCCATGTTTCTGGGCTTCGAGGAGCGCTGCGGGCTGCCGCTCACGAAGATGCTCGTCGATCTGCTCCTCAAAGTGGGCGGCGCGACACGCGCGCCGTGAGCCGGGCCCCGAAGGATAGCCCGGTCAATGGCACCTCCGCACCGGTCTTGCGGCCGATGAGCGACTCGTGAGCCTCGGGAGGAGTTAGTGCAACATAGCCCACCTGCGCTTCCCGCCCGAGGCGCCGCCCCTGCCCCTGCACCGCATCGACCGGGGCGGCGAGGTGACCCACCACGCTCCGGGCCAGCTGGTGCTCTACCCGGTGCTCAACC
>JBJTQP010000109.1:0-10244 GCA_046075685.1 Planctomycetaceae bacterium
CGGCATGTTCGTGGGGGCGATGAGCGTGTTCGTATTCTGTGCCCTGACGATGAAGGCCGTGGGCCGGGCCGCCAAGGGCATGGTGGAGGAGGTCCGCCGCCAGTTCCGCGAGAAGCCGGGCATCATGCAGGGCACCGACACGCCCGACTACGCGGCCCCGGTCGCCATCAGCACGAAGGCGGCCCAGAAGGAGATGGTGCTGCCGTCGCTGCTGGCGTTGGCGGTGCCGATCGTCACCGGCCTGCTGCTGGGGGTCGGCGGCGTGATGGGCCTGCTCGTGGGCGGCCTCACGACCGGCTTCTGCGTGGCCGTCTTCATGGCCAACGCGGGCGGCGCCTGGGACAACGCGAAGAAGCACATCGAGGGGGGCGTGCACGGCGGCAAGGGAAGCGACGCCCACAAGGCGGCCGTGGTGGGCGACACCGTCGGCGACCCCTTCAAGGACACCAGCGGCCCGAGCCTCAACATCCTCGTGAAGCTGATGAGCATGGTGAGCGTGGTGGTGGCCGGCCTCATCGTGCGCTACTCCCTCGAGGCCCTGGGGATCTTCTAGGTCCGCGTGCGGGCGTCGGGGCACGGGCAGCCCCTCGCGGCGGAGGCGATGGCCGCTTCTGCTCGCACCTCGCCTGCCGGTAGTCTGTGGGCATGCAACCCGGATTTGCGTTCGAGATCGAGGCCGTCGACGGGGCGGCACGGGCCGGGACGTTGACGACGCCGCATGGCAGCGTGCCGACGCCGCTGTTCATGCCCGTGGCCACGCTCGCGAGCGTGAAGGGAGTCGACATCGGCCGCGTCCGCGAGACCGGGGCCGGGATGGTGCTCTCCAATGCGTACCACCTCCATCTGAGGCCCGGCGAAGCGCGGGTCGAGCAGGCCGGGGGCGTGGCCGCGTTCATGGGCTGGAACGGTCCCATGCTCACCGACTCCGGCGGCTTCCAGGTATTCAGCCTCGCCCGGCAGGTGAAGGTGACCGAGGACGGCGCCTTCTTTCGCTCCCACATCGACGGCAGCCCCGTGGAGTTCACGCCCGAGAACTCGATGCGGATCCAGCAGGCCATCGGCGCCGACGTGGCCATGCAGATGGATCACGTCGTCGCCCTGCCGGCCGACCGTCGTGTCGTCGAGGACGCGATGCGGCGATCGCTCCGCTGGGCCGAGCGGTGCCGGGAGGCGCACGCGCGGCCGGACCAGGCGCTGTTCGGCATCGTGCAGGGCGGGCTCGACCCCGAACTCCGCCACGAGAGCGCGGAGGGGCTGCGGTCGATCGGGTTTCCGGGCTACGCCGTCGGGGGCCTGTCGGTGGGGGAGGGGCAGGAGGCGATGATCGCCGCGCTGCAGGCGACGGTGCCCCATCTCCCGGCGGATCGGCCCCGGTACCTGATGGGCGTGGGCCAGCCGGAGGACATCATCGCCGGCGTGGCGGCGGGCATCGACATGTTCGACTGCGTGCTGCCCACGCGGTGTGGCCGTAACTCGCTGGCCTACACCTTCGGCGGGCAGGTGCGGCTCCGCAATGCACGGCATGCGGCCGACAGCCGGCCGCTCGAGGAGGGCTGCCCGTGCGTCGCCTGCCGCCATGACCGTCGGTACCTGCGGCACCTGTTCATGGCGGGAGAGATGCTCGGCCCCGTGCTGGCATCCATTCACAACCTCACCTTCTACCAGCGGCTCGTCGCGCGGCTGCGGGCGGCGGTCGTGGCCGGGGTGTTCGGGAGCGTGGTGGCGGAACTGCGCCGGTCGCTGGCCGAGCCCGACGCCGCGGACACCGGTTCGTGAGGCGGAACGCGTGGGCTCCGCCCGCGACGCGTCGCCCTTGCCGCTCGCGCGCCGCGAGCACTACATTTTCGGGCTTGGCATGCCCGGGGCGCCCCGGGATGACGCCAGTGCCACCCGGACGGCCGCATGACAGCCCCCCAGATGCCCGCGATCCTCCCGTCGGCCTTCGGTCTGGTGGCATGTCTCGCGCAGGCGGAGCAGCCGGCCGCCCGCCCCGACGTGCCCTTCGCCCTGCAGTACCTGCCGCTGATCGCCATCGCGGCGGCGGCGTACCTGCTCCTGTTTCGGCCCGAGCGGGAGCGGATGAAGCAGCAGCAGGATCTGCTCGCGGCCCTCAAGAAAAACGACCGCGTGGTCACCGCGTCGGGAATCTACGGAACGGTCGCCGCCGTCGATCGCGGCGCCGACCGGGTGACCTTGAAGGTCGACGAGTCATCCGGCGCGAAGCTCACGGTCACGCTGTCCAGCGTGGCCCGCGTGCTGCGTGACGGAGGCGGTGGTGCGGACGAGCCGGGACAGGGAACCTAGGAACGGGACAGGGACATGAACCTCACGAGCATCGCGGTGGGCATTTTCGCGCAGGCCATGGCGGACGGGGCTCCGGCCGTCGCCGTTCCCTCGTGGCGGGAGACGTGGGCCGCATGGGGCATCGTGTTGCTCACGATCCTGGTCCCGATCTTCGTGGCCCGGCTGATCGCCAGCGGCCTGCGGGCCATGGACATGTGGGGCCGGATCGCGCTGGTGCTCGTCGCCGTCACCGCCGGTGCGGTGATCTGCCGCCTCGGCTGGCCGCCCCGGCTCGGTATCGATCTCAAGGGCGGCCTCATCCTCGTCTACGAGGTCGATTCATCGAAGCAGTCTGCAACGCGGATCGACGACACCGTGCGGCGGATGGAGGCGATCCTCGTGGCCCGTCCGGAGTCGCAGGGCACCGTTCGCCGGCGGCAAGGGGGCGGCGTCACGGTGCGACTGGCCCCGGCCCTCGCGGACGCCTTCGTGGCGGGCGTGCAGGCCGCCGACTTCGATCGCGTCGCCGTGCGGGAGACCGCCCGTCGGGATGTCGACGGGGCGCTGGAGATCGATTACGACCTCGTGGCGGAGCCGGCCCCGGTCGCGATGGACAAACTCGTGGCGGCCGTCAGCCGCCGCGTCAATCCGGGCGGGCAGAAGGAAGTCACCGTGCGGCAGTACGGCCTCGACCAGATCGAGGTCATCATCCCGGAGGTGGAGCAGTCCGAGGTGGACCTCATCAAGCGGGTGGTGTCGAGCGCCGGTGTGCTGGAGTTCCGCATCCTGGCCAACCGCGAGGATTCCCGGCACAAGTCGGCGATCGCCCTCGCCGAGAAGACCGGGGCCACCACGGTGCGGCAGGGTGACGAGATTCGGGCCCAATGGGCGCAGCTCAACCCGAAGCGGCGGCAGGAGTTTCTCAGCGACCCGAGCGTGGTGCACCGCTCCACGGCCGACGGGCAGACCGAGATCCTCGTCGTCAACGACGACTTCAACGTGACGGGGGGCGACCTCAGCCGGGTCAGTCCCAGTCTCGACGAGAATCTCACTCCCTGCGTGAACTTCACGTTCAACTCCCGGGGGGCGCCTCGTTTCGGCCTGCTCACCAGCCGCAACCTGCCCGATCCCGCCAACGGGCTGCGCAGCCGCCTCGGCATCCTGCTCGACGACGTGGTGCAGTCCGCCCCGTCCATACGCAGCACGATCACGTCGTCAGGCCAGATCACCGGGCTCGACTCCCAGGACGAGGTCGACGTGCTCGTGGAAGTGCTCAACGCCGGCAGCCTGCCCGCCGCGCTCCGCAGCGAGCCGATCAGCGAGCAGCGCATCAGCTCCCAGCTCGGCGACGACACGATCAAGTCGGCCCGCCTCGCGATGCTGCTGGCGACCCTGCTCGTGCTCACCTTCATGCTGGCGTATTACCGGTTTTCCGGCTTCGTGGCCGACCTGGCCGTGCTCCTCAACATCGTGCTCGTCATCGCGGTGATGATCTCGGTGAAGGCCGCGTTCACGCTCGCCGGCCTGGCGGGGCTCGTGCTCTCGGTCGGCATGGCGGTCGATGCCAACGTGCTGATCTACGAGCGGATGCGTGAGGAGATCGACCGCGGGGCGGCGGTCAGGATGGCGATCCGCAACGGCTTCGCCCGCGCCTTTTCCACGATCGTCGACTCCAACCTGACCACCCTGATCACCGCGGTGGTGCTGTTCGCGATCGGCACGGATCAGCTCAAGGGCTTCGCCGTCACGCTGTTCTTCGGCCTGCTGCTCAACCTGTTCACGGCCGTGTTCTGCTCGCGGGTGGTGTTCGACCTCGCCGAGCGGAACCGCTGGATCACCAGGCTGTCGATGGCGCGGTTGTTCGGCCAGCCGAACTTCCAGTTCGTGAAGTGGATGCGGTACGCGATCATCGGCTCGCTCCTGTTCATCCTGATGGGGCTGGCGGCGGCCGTCCAGCGGGGGCAGGGCCTGTTCGACATCGACTTCACGGGCGGCACGAGCGTGCAGGTGGAGTTCAAGCCCGACCAACCGCTGCCCATCGCGGCGGTCCGTGACGCGGTGGCGTCGCTGCCCGACGCGGCGGTGAGCGCCATCTCGACGCCGGGCGCCGCGCCGGACCTCCGCTACAAGATCGACACCTCGCTCCGGGGCAGCGGGCCGGGCGAGGTCGAGGCGCGGATTCGCGAGCTGTTCGCCGGCCGGCTTGCCACCTACGGCATGGAGATCCTGGACGTGACGTCGAAGGTGCGGCCGGCTGCCGAGGGGGCCGCTGCAGACGCTGCGGCCGCGGAGCGGAGCACGACCACGGCGAGCCTGCGGTTTCCCCAGAAGATCAGCCGGGCGACGTTGCGCGAGGCGGTGCAGGCTGCGCTGGTCGCGGCGAAGATCGGCGACGCCGATTTCGAGGTTTCATCCGCCGACGCGGCCGCCGCCGCCGGACGGGGTGCCGGCGAGTGGACCATGACCACCACGCTCGACGCCGACTCGACCCGCGGAGTCCTCGACGCCGTGAAGGGCACGCTCTCCGACACGCCGGTCTGGCTCGCTGCGAACACGATCGGCGGCAAGGTCGCGGGAAACACGAAGGTGACGGCCGTGTACGCGCTGCTCGCCAGCCTGCTGATGATCGTGCTCTACGTGTGGATCCGGTTCCAGAACGTCGCCTTCGGCGTGGCCGCCGTCATCGCCCTCGCGCACGACGTGCTCGTGGCCGTGGCCTGCCTGGCGCTGAGCACATACGTGGCCCCGTATCTGGGGTGGGCGCTGGTCGACGACTTCAAGATCAGCCTCGACGTGGTGGCGGCCCTGCTGACGATCATCGGTTTTTCGATCAACGACACGATCGTGATCTTCGATCGGCTCCGCGAACTGCGGGGCAAGGGACGGTTCGTGACCGCGGCGATGGTCGACAAGGCCGTCAACCAGACCCTGAGCCGGACGATCCTGACGTCGGGCACGGCGTTCCTGGCCACGCTGATCCTGTATGCCGTCGGCGGCCAGGGCATCCACGCCTTCGCGTTCACCATGCTCGTGGGCATCGTCGTGGGCTCGTACAGCACGATCTACATCGCCTCGCCGATCGTGCTCTGGCTCCAGCACGCGTTCGGCGGCGAGGAGAAGGCCGTGGGTGGCACCGCGGTGGCACGGGCCACCTGAGCCGGCGGCGCCGTCCCGCGCGGCGGGCCGGGGTGGCAGACCCTGGCGGCTGTAGCGATGGTGCGGCCGGTCGGCCCGGCACTGCAGTCTCGGCGCGGACGTCCGGCTCCGCTGGGCGGCCGCCCGGCGGGCATGGTTGCCGTGGCGTGACGGTGCGGCCGGCATCGTCGTTCGCCAAGCGAGGTGCACGTGGGAAGCCTGGCGCGGATGGTTCGCTTCGTCCTGGGGACGTCGTTGGTCGCGATGGGCGTCACGCTCGCGGTGCCGGCGGGAACCCTCGCCTACGAGGCGTGGCGGGCCTCCCGGACGGGTGCTTCCGTGGCCGTGCCACCACTGCCGGCCGCGATGCCTCCTCAGGCGCCGTCAGCAGCGGCGGCGATCGCACCCCCGGTCGCGTTGTCACCGGCTCCGTGGCTCGTGCCGGAAGACGCCCTGCCGCCGCCCGTCATGCCGCGGGCCGACTACGCCCCGCCGGCGGCACCGGAGCGGATTCCACCGGTCGGCGCGGCGGTCGTGGCGGACGTGCCGGGAATCAACGGCACCTATCGATCCACGCTGCAGGTGCCGCCGCCGCCGTTGCTCGACGCCCAGTCGGCTCCGCCGCCGGCTGCTGCCTGGACCATGCCCGCCGCGGCGCCACCTCCGGCCGCGGTCGCCGGCGATGCGCCGTCGACGTATGCGGTCCGCGATGGCGATGATCTCGCGTCGATCGCGGCGAGGTTCTACGGCAACCCATCCGCCGCTGTCGCCGTGTGGGATGCAAACCGCGACATCATCGGGAATCCGGACCTGCTGCCGATCGGCGCTGAAATCCGGCTGCCTCCGCCGTGGACGGTACCGGGCCTCGCTTCTTCCGCGGTGGCGGCTGGGCAGGCCATCGAGCCGCCACATACCGCCGTCGCGCCGCGCCACGCGGACGTGCAGCCCGTCTCCAGCCACTGGCTGACAGACCGCCAGGCCCCCACTCCTCCGCCACAGGTTGGCCGGGCCGCCACGGTGCGCCTGGCGCCGGGAGAGACGCTCGAGACGCTTGCGGAGCGTTTCTACGGTGATCGGCGGGCCGCCGCCCGGATCTGGGAGGCGAATCGCGACCGCCTCCGCAGCCCCGAACTCGCCGTGCCCGGCATGGAACTCCGCCTGCCGTGACGGCGGTCACCGGGCCTGGGCGGCGAGTTTCCTCACGAACTCGGGAATCACGACGGCAGGGGCCGGATCGCGAGGATCGTTGGACCGCGTCGCGGCCAGTTCATCGGCCTTGACCGCAGCGGGATGGGCGAGCATGAGCAGCGTCGCCTCGGCGGCCTTGGAGGGTGAACTGCCGGCATTGCGGCTGTCGTACCACGCCTTCGGCCGTTTCGCCTTCATCTGATCGAAGACTCGCCCGGCATCCCGATCCGCAGTTCCGGCACAGAAGACGATCGGCAGGGACCTGAGGAGCGGCTCCTGGGCGAGGCTGGTGTTCATGGGAAACCCCTTGCTCGCGAAAGGCGGGCTGATGACCACGAGCCCATCGACGTCGCAGCCCTGTGGGCCGGACGTCGTGTCAGGCCAGCGGGCGTCGGCAAGCGTCCATTGCGCCGCCACCGCAGCCCCGAGTCCGGAACCGACGACGACCAGCGGAACCCGCCCTTGTGTTTCCCCAAGTCGTTGCCGAAGCCATGCGTACACGCTTTCCACGTCCCCGACCACGTCGGCCTGGTCGCGCTTCTGCCCACCCCTGGAAGCCGCCATCGCCTCGAAATCGGGCCTCTTGAGAACCTTCGCGGGATCGTCTCGTTCCCGGTCGGTGCCGGACTCTCCATGGCCGCGGAGATCGGGTGCCACGACGATGCAGCCCGCAGCCTGCAGCGCCTTGGCCAGCGGTTCGACCGTGCGGTGGGACCCACCAAGGTCGTGGAGCAGGATCACGGATCCCAACGGGGCGGCATCCTCCGGCACCAGATAACACCAGGCGGCGATGGTTCGGCCATCGCTCGTGGTGAGTTCGAGTCGTTCGACGGTCTCTTTCGGAGCCGGCTTCGCTGCCGGCCTGCCGGCCGGGGAGAGCGGCGCCACCGGAGCTGTCGGCGTGGGCTGCGGGGGAGCCTGCGGCGCCGGTGCTGTGGCCGTGGCATCGGCCGCTTCGGACCGGCTGGCGAACGCTCCGGCACCGATGCCCAGCCCGCAGGCTGTCAGCACGATCAATCCGGGTCTGCGGGCTGCATGAGAAAGCGTCATGGCGTGGCGATCGAAAAAAGGACCCTTCCAAACCGAATCGCCGGGTCAAACGACCGGGTTCCACGGTAGAATACCGGTGGAGTGTGGCTCAGGCCACATGCTGGGATGTCGTGTCCCGTGGGGGCGATTCCAGCCCGACCGGAATCCGGCCCGACCGGAATGGAGCAGCAGGCACCGTGTTGCAAGCGGCCAAACGCTGGTGGCAGGAGCGGAGTGGGGAGGAGGAGACTCCGCTCGACGGTGATACGCCCGCCTGGCTGGTGAGCCTGCTCGTCCACGTGATCGTGCTGCTGACACTGGCCCTCGTCGGTGTGCCGCGATTCGAGTCTGCGCCCCGGGCCATCACGATCGTCTCACCGATGGAACCGGTCGACGACGCGGTCGTGCCGCCGGAGATGGTCGTGGACGCGGAGCCGGACCTTCCGCCGGCCGACGCCGGAGCGGGAAGCTCGGATCTGGCGCTGGCGATCGCCCCGGTCGTGACCGCTGATCCAGTGGTTCCGGTGGACGTGGTCGAGGTGGTCCACGGCGAGGTCGTGGTGGAGGATCTCGACCTTCCGCCCACGGGGGCCGACGCGGGCGACGTGCTGCAGCCGGGCCGGCTGGGTGCCGGCGAGACGGGCGTCGGCACGACGGGAGCCGCCGGTGCCGTCGATCGGCTGACGCTCGAACTCGCGACGTCGCTCCAGCAGCGGACGACGGTCGTCTGCTGGGTGTTTGACCAGTCGGTGAGCCTCGCCGGTCAGCGGCGGGACATCGCCGCCCGGCTGGGGCGGGTGTTCGAGGAACTTGCCGCGTCGGGGGCCGCAGCGGGCGACCACGAACTGCTCAATCTGGTGTTCGCCTACGGGCAGCGGGTCGCTCCCGTGGTCAAGGATCCGACCCGCGACACCGCCGAGGTCGTGATGGCGATCGAGTCGATTCCCGTCGATGAGTCGGGCGTGGAGATGACGTTCACGGCGATCGCGGACGCGGCGATGCGGGCGAAGCAGGTGCGGGTGTCGGCCGCCAGGCGCAACGTGATGATCGTCGTCTTCACCGACGAGGTGGGCAACGACCAGCACCGTGCGGACGAGGTGGCCGCCTTCTGCCGCCAGCAGGCGATGCGGGTGTGCGTGGTGGGCGTGCCGGCACCCTTCGGCGTGCGCGAGGTGCGGATGAAGTTCCGGGAGTTCGACCCCACGTATGCCGACGACGTGCAGTGGCCCGTGGTCGATCAGGGGCCGGAGACGCTCTATCCGGAAGTGGTTCGGCTGCGATCGGGCCGCGACGCCGACGAGCCGATCGATTCGGGCTTCGGACCGTTCAGCTTGTCGAAGATCTGTGCCGAGACCGGCGGCATCTACTTCTGCGTGCACGCCAACCGCGAGTCGCGCCGCCGGGTTGCCGACGCCGACGTGGCCGATATGGCGTCGAGCCTGCGCTATTTCTTCGATCCCGAGGTCATGAGGGCCTATCGGCCCGAGTACCTGCCCGCGGCAAAGATCGACCAGCTCCTGGCCGGCAACCGGGCGAAGCGGGCGCTCGTGGAGGCTGCCAAGGGTGCCGAGGTGGCCGGCATGGAGTCGCCCACGCTGGTGTTCCCGCGCCGCGACGACGGCTCCCTCGTGCAACTCCTGAGTGAAGCCCAGAAGAAGGCCGCCGTGCTCCGGCCCAGGATCGACGCGCTGCACGCCACGCTCGCCGCGGGACTGCCGGATCGGGAGAAGGTGGATGAGAAACGCTGGCAGGCGGGCTACGACCTGGCGCTCGGCCGGGTGCTGGCGGTGAAGGTTCGCACGGATGCCTACAACATCATGCTCGCCCAGGCGAAGACCGGCATGAAGTTCAAGGATCCGAAGAACGACACCTGGCGGCTGGTTCCGGACCTCGATACTTCCGCGGTCGGGTCGCAGACGGAAAAACTCGCCGTGCAGGCGGACACGCTCTTGAAGCGGGTGGTGGCCGAGCATCCGGGGACGCCGTGGGCGCACTATGCGGCGGCCGAACTCCGCACCCCGCTCGGCTATCGTTGGGAGGAGACCCATACGGGCGTCGACGCCCCGCGCCGCGACGGTGGCGGCGGCGGAGGTCGTCCTGCCGACGATGCCCGCCGCAAGGTTGCACCGCCGAAGCCGAAGCGTCCGTTGAAGAACCTCTGACCCGGACATTCTCTCGCCCCGGCCCTTGCCTCGTGGCGTCGCCGCTGGCGTTATCCGTAGCCGCGGGCTTGCAGCCTGCGGTGCCTGGGCATGGACGTGTAGTCGGGTCTGCCCGCACCCTCTCGCTGGACGTTCGTCTCGGCCTTCCAGGCCTCGTCTCACTGCACGTCCGCTACGCTTCGCCATCCTGGCTGCGCTTGCTCCCGTAGCCCGCTCGAGGGTGCGGTCAGTCCCTCGTGGTCGCCGATCCGTAGCCGCAGGCTTGCAGCCTGCGGTGCCTGGGCATGGACGTGTGGTCGGGTCTGCCCGCACCCTCTCGCTGGACGTTCGTCTCGGCCTTCCAGGCCTCGTCTCACTGCACGTCCGCTGCGCTTCGCCATCCTGGCTGCGCTTGCTCCCGTAGCCCGCTCGAGGGTGCGGTCAGTCCCTCGTGGTCGCCGATCCGTA
>JBJTQP010000110.1:0-44851 GCA_046075685.1 Planctomycetaceae bacterium
GAGGCCGCAGCCGCAGGCGGCTGACCTCCCCGGATCTGCCCGCTCCCTTGGCGCCCGCTTGGGTAGAGCCCCCAGAGCGGCTATTCTGGGCCTCGAGGAACGTTGCAGCACTACGGATCAGCCACCACCGAGGAGTGAGAATCGCATGTCGTCGTCCCCGAAGCGGGCTCTGATCACGGGCATCACCGGCCAGGACGGCTCGTACCTCGCGGAGCTTCTCCTCGACAAGGGGTATTCGGTGCACGGCCTGGTGCGGCGATCGAGCACCTTTGGCACCCAGCGGATCGAGCACCTCTACCGCGACATCCACGAGATGGAGCGGCCGCTCGTGCTCCACCATGGCGACATGGCCGACGGCAACGGGCTCGCCCGGCTGATCCGCGAGATTCGCCCCGCCGAGGTCTACAACCTCGCGGCCCAGAGCCACGTGCGGGTGAGCTTCGATCAGCCCACCTACACGGCCGACGTGACGGCCGTGGGCACGCTCCGGCTGCTGGAGGCGATCCGCGACTGCCAGGACGCCATTGGCGACCAGATCCGCTTCTACCAGGCCTCCAGCTCGGAGATGTATGGCAAGGTGGTGGAGACGCCGCAGTCGGAGACCACGCCCTTCTATCCGCGGTCGCCGTACGGCGTGGCCAAGCTCTACGGCCACTGGATCACGATCAACTACCGCGAGAGCTACGGCATCCACGCCTCGTGCGGGATCCTCTTCAATCACGAGAGCCCGCGGCGGGGGGAAACCTTCGTGACCCGCAAGGTCACGCGGGCCGCCACCCGCATCAAACTCGGCTCCAGAAGAAGCTCTACCTGGGGAACCTCGACGCCAAGCGGGACTGGGGATTCGCGGGCGACTACGTCGAGGCGATGTGGCTGATGCTCCAGCAGGAGCAGCCGGATGATTACGTCGTGGCGACCGACGAGACCCACTCGGTCCGCGAGTTCTGCGAGAAGGCGTTCGGTCGCCTCGGGCTCGACTACGAGGATTTCGTCGAGATCGATCCGCGGTATTTCCGGCCGGCGGAGGTCGATCTCCTGCTGGGCGACTCGTCGAAGGCCCGCCGGGCGCTCGGCTGGAAGCCGCAGATGTCGTTCGACGGGCTGGTGGCCGCGATGGTCGACGCCGACCTCGAACTCGCCCACAAGGAGCAGGTGCTCCTGGCGGCGGGCCACGACAGCGGGCTGCCCAACCGATGATCGACCTGGCGGCCGCGCGGATCGTCGTCACCGGCGGCGCGGGATTTCTCGGCCAGGCGGTGACCCGGGTGCTGCGGGCCAGGGGAGTGCCCGCCGAACGCATCGTGGTGCCCCGCCGCCGCGAGTTCGATCTCACCGTCGAGGCCGACGTCGCCAGGCTCTACGAGTCGGCGCGGCCCGACGTCCTGATCCACCTTGCCGCCGAGGTCGGCGGCATCGGCGCCAACATGGCCCATCCAGGCCGCTTCTTCTACGCCAACATGGCGATGGGCCTGCACCTCGTCGAATACGCCCGGCGGCACGGGATCCGCAAGTTCGTGCATACCGGCACGGTCTGCGCGTATCCGAAGTTCTGTCCGGTCCCCTTCCGGGAGGACGACCTCTGGAACGGCTATCCGGAGGAGACCAACGCGCCCTACGGAGTCGCCAAGAAGGCGATCTTCGTGATGCTCGACGGCTATCGCCGGGAGTATGGCCTGGCCAGCGCCGTTGCGGTTCCGGTCAATCTCTACGGACCCGGCGACAACTTCGACCCCGCCTCGAGCCACGTGATCCCCGCCCTGATTCGCAAGTGCGAGGAAGCCCGCCTGGCGGACGCCCCGGAGGTGATCTGCTGGGGCACGGGGGCGGCAACCCGCGAGTTCCTCTACGTGGATGACGCCGCCGAGGGGATCGTGCGGGCCGCGGAGGTGATGGAGGAGCCGCTGCCCATCAACCTCGGCGGCGGCCGCGAGATCGCCATCCGCGACCTGATCGGCATGATCGCCGCCGCCTGCGGCTATCGGGGCCGGATCACCTGGGACCCGAGCAAGCCCGACGGCCAGCCGCGCCGCGGTCTCGACATCTCCAGAGCGAAGTCACTGCTCGGCTGGCATCCGGGGCAGGAGTTCGAGGCCGGACTGAAGGCCACCGTCGACTGGTGGCGGGCTCACGGTTCGGCCTGATCACCGATCGGTTCGATCGCCCCGTGGCCGAGGATGAACTTCCGCGTCCCCGCCGGGCCGTCGAACACCACCGTCCCGACGGATCTCGGCCCGCTGCCACTGATGCCGGAGAGCAGTCCCTCGCCGTATTCGGCGTGCCGGACCCGCTGCCCCCGCTCGAATCGCGGCCGGCCTCCGCCGGCCATCCGCAGCGTCAACTCGGAAGCCCTTTCGACCCGCACGTCGAGCGTGCGGCGACGTCGCGTCGGCTGCGGTCGCAGGTCGCCGTCCTGCGAATCCTCGAGGTCGATCGTGATGCCGCCTCCCCGATCGACCACCCGGGCCTCCGGCGCCGGCCGGCGGTCCGCACCCGATGGCCGATCCTGGACGACGTCCGCGAACTCGTCGTGGTGCACCCAGGCGGCGCGTCCGAATGGATCGAAGGGCGTATCCGTCGGCGGTGCCTCGCTCCCCACGACGACGGTCTCGCTTCCCTGCATCTCCGTGAGGAACAGGCTGGGGACGGAGATCCGCCGGGTTCCCCGATAGTCGCGCATCCGGGCGCAGCTGGCGTGCACCTCCTCACGGCCGCGGGTGATCCCCACGAACACCAGCCGCCGCTCCTCCTCGATCTGATCCGCGGAGTCGAGGCTGCGCTCGTGGGGAACGATCCCGTCTTCCATGGCCACGATGTAGACCACGGGAAACTCGAGCCCCTTCGCGGCGTGCATGGTCATCAGGGCCACCCGGTCGGCCGTCGAATCCCAGGCGTCCGCGTCGGCGACCAGGGCGGTCGTCTCCAGGAACCTGCCCAGGGCGTCGCCGGCTTCGGCTTCACCGGCCACGGTGTCGTCGGACTGCCGGGCGGCGGTGATCAGTTCCTCGACGTTGGACAGCCGGTCCTGCCCTTCCTCGTCGTCTTCCTGCTCCTCGGCGAGGTGGGCGCGGTAGCCGGTTTCCTCGAGCACCTGCTCCAGGATCGTGGCCACGGACGGCTCGCGCCCCGCTCGATCCGCCAGGGCCGCCACCAGCCTCGAGAAGCCGACGAACGCGGTCGCAGCCCGCTTGGCCATGCCCGGGATCGCCGCCGCCTGGCGGGCGGCCTCGAGCCTCGTCGTCCGATGATCCTCCGCCCAGGCTGCCAGTCGATCCAGCGACTGGCGGCCGATGCCCCGCGGCGGAGCGTGCACGGCGCGGAGAAAGGCCTCGTCGTCCCGCGGATTCCGCAGCAGCCGCAACCACGAGACGACGTCGCGGATCTCGCGGCGCTTGAAGAACTCGAGGCCGCGGACGAGCTGGTACGGAATCCCCCGCGTCCGCAGGGCGAGTTCGAAGGACCGGGAGAGCGCATTGGCCCGGAACAGGATGGCGTGGTCCCGCGGCGATCGCTGGCCTGATCCGACGGCCGTGGCGATCTCCCCGGCGATCCGTTCGGCCTCCTCGATCCCGGAGCCGTCGAGCACGATCCGCACCGCCGCCCCGGGGCCGGCCGCGGTGACGAGACGTTTCGGCTTGCGTTTCGAGTTGTGGGCGATGAGTCGATCGGCCGTGCCGAGGATGTTCGCCGTGCTCCGGTAGTTGTCCTCGAGCTTCACCACCGTCGCCGTCGGATAATCCCGCTCGAACTCCAGGATGTTGCGGATGCTCGCGCCCCGCCAGCCGTAGATCGCCTGATCCGGATCGCCCGTCACGGCCAGGTTGGGGTGATCGATCGACAGCCCCCGGATGATCGCGTATTGCACCGCGTTGGTGTCCTGATACTCATCGACGAGGATGAACCTGTGCCGGGCGTCGAGTTCCCGACGGAGGTCGGGATTCTCGGACAGCAGGGTCGCGACGTGGATCAGCAGGTCGTCGAAGTCCACGGAGTCGGCGTCGAGCAGCATCCGTTGGTACAGCGGCCAGACCCGCGCCGCCAGTTCATCCACGGGCCGACCCCATCGCGGCGTGAACGTGGCGGGGGTCAGGAGATCGTTCTTGGCCCGGGAGACCACGCCGGCGATCCGCTCGATGGGCGTGTGGCTCGCGGTCAGCCCCGACGCCTTGACCGCCCGCTTGAGCACGCCGGCCGCATCGTCCGGATCGAGGATCGAGTAGTCGGACGTGAGGCCGACCAGCCGGGCGTGGCGGCGCAGGAGGCGGGCGGCGAAGCGGTGGAAGGTGCCCATTTCCACGGCCTGGGGCCCGGCGAGGTCCATCACGCGGCGCCGCATCTCGTCGGCCGCCTTGTTGGTGAACGTGAGGGCGACGATCTGCCCCGGCGGCACACCCTCGGCGATGAGGTTGGCAATCCGGTGGGTCACCACCCGCGTCTTGCCGCTGCCAGGCCCTGCTAGCACCAGCAGCGGCCCCTCGACGTGTGCCGTCGCACGTCGCTGCGAGTCGTTGAGAGAGTCGACGTGCTGGGGGGGCACCAGAGACGGCCTCGAGGCTCAAACCCGGCCACGCACGGGAACCGGCGGAGCCGTCCCCGCGGGGCGAGGTAGTCGATTTTCAAGCCCTTTGAGTATAGTGCCTGCCTGCCGCCGTCGGGTGCGTGTGCCCCGGGGCCGAGCGCGAGTGTCTCGATTTGCACGGGAGGGACCCCATGCCGCGAGTGCCGTACAAGAACCTGACGCAGTCGGACGAGATGGCCGAGAAGCTCGAGATGAGCACGGCCGAGATCGGTCTTTCCGTCCGCACGACCAACTGCCTCGAGGAGCGGGGCATCTTCACGGTGCACGACCTGCTCAACTGCACCCGAGCCGATCTGCTGTCGATCTCCAACTTCGGCGAGAAGACGCTGGAAGAGGTCTACAAGGCCCTGGAGAAGATCGGGTTCTTCCGTGCCCAGCGAGGTGGGAGCGGTGAGCAACCCGAGCGGCATCCCGAGACGATGGTCGGCTAGATCCCCTCGAGATCCGCGTTTCGCCGCCCCGTCGCGGCGTCGCGACGCGATGAGTTCGTGGCTCCGCACGGCCCGCGCTCCGGCGGCGTGAAGACGCTCCTCCCCCACGCCATACTGTGTCAGGGTTGCACCCCGACGGGCATGGCGACTGCCCCGCCGGTGGAGGCGCTGCGAGGAGACGGACGGTGAAGCTGCAGCGGTTCTTCGGGAAGAAACGGGGACATCGCCGCACCGGCTCCCAGGCATGGGCTTCGTTCGGTGACGCCGCCTTCCATGCCTCTCTGCTCGTGGCCGGCCTCTTGTTCGGCGGCCTCCTGCTCTCGGGAGTCGCCGTTCCCGAATGGCGCATGAACCATCAGTTCCAGCCGACCGATGCGGTCGTCCTCGGCACGGGAGTGGTCCGCCGGCGGGTCACGGAGCCGACGGGATCGGTCACGATGACCTGGCAGCCCACGGTCCGCGTCCGCTACCAGGTGGACGGCCGTGCGACCGAGGCCTGGAGCCGGTCGTCGCGGTCGACGATCACGGCCGATCGACGGACGGCGGTCGACTCCCTCACCCGGTGGCGGCTCGGCACGCAGGTGCCCGCCTGGTACGACCCGACGGCCCCGGGCCACGTCGTCCTGGAGCGCGGCGTCAACTGGTGGATGTGGCTCCTGACGCTGGTCCTGCCCGGGGCTCTGGTCGCCTTCGGTGGCTCCGGACTGCTGCGGTCGCTGGGGCGGTGGGGCAAGTCGGAGGAACGCTGTGCCGTGCCGGGAGGACTGACCTGGGCCCTGAAGCCGCTGGCCTCGGCCCGACGCCAGGATCCCGCGCATCCTGCGGTGCCCACCTGCGACGACCACGTGAACTCGCCCGGCACCTTCCTGGCCTTTCGCCTGCCGATCGACAGCCCCGAGAGTTGGACCCTGCTCGGAATCGGGATGTTCGCCGTCCTCTGGAACGCCGTGCTGGTGGTGCTCATCGTCAACGCCGGCATCGACCTGCTCGGCGGCCGCACCGACCTGCTGCTGCTCGGGCTGCTCGTGCCGTTCGCCGCCGTGGGGGGGGCGGCGATCATGGTGTTCACCCGCCGCCTGATCGTGGCCTCCGCCATCGGGACGACGCAGGTCGAGATCAGCGGCCAGCCGCTTCGGCCGGGAGGGACATACGACGTGCTGCTGGCTCAAGGCGGAGCCGGGACGCTCGAATCGCTGGAGATGAGCCTCGAACTCGAGGAACAGGCGACGTTTCGCCTCGGAACCGACACCCGCACCGAGCGGCTGGTCGTCTGGCGGCAGCCGCTCGGCTCCTGGCACGCCGTCGAGCGCACGCCCGGCACCCGGTTCGAGGCCCGCGTCACGACGACCATTCCGGCCGCCGCCATGCACTCGTTCGCCACCGAGCACAATGCCGTCCGCTGGGCGCTGGTGGTGCGTGGCACGACGCCGCGCTGGCCGCCGTTCACCCGGGTCTTCCCGCTCGCGGTGTTTCCCGCCGCCTCCCCCGTGGCACCCCCCACGATCCTCCCCGCGCCGTGAACTCGATGGCGGATGCCCCGCGTTTCGTCGTGCACTTCGACCGCCCTGATCGCACCTACGATCCGCTGGCGCTGATCGTGGTCCGCTACGAGGTGCACGGGCTCGCCGCCCACGACACGATCCGTGCCGTGGAGCACTCCATCCTCTGGTACACGGAGGGCAAGGGCGAGGAAGACCTCGGCGTCCACTTCTTCGAGCGGATCATCGAGCAGGAGCGACTGCCCCCCCGGACCACGGGCCTGGGCTTCGAGTCGGTGCTGCCGGCGAGTCCGCTCTCCTACGAGGGCATGATCGTCAAGATCCGCTGGTGCGCGCGGGTGCGATACTTTTTCGCCGGTGGCCGCGACTTCGTCTCGGAACACGAGTTTCTCATGGGAGGGATCCCGCCCGCCCGGATGCCGGAGACCGGTGCATGACGCCGCGACTCCCCACCAACCCCTTTGCGACCCGGTTCACCAGGCCCGGCGTGCTTCCTCCCCTCGACCGGCACGGCAACCCGATCGACACCGCCCGACTGGTTCGCAGCCTCCAACCCGGAGCCGTCGTGGTGCTCGAGGGGCCGCACGGCCACGGCAAGTCGAACCTGCTCGCCGCCCTGCTGGCTGCCGCCCAGGCCGGCGGCCGGGAGACGCTGCTCGTGCGGATGCGGACCGGACTCGACGCCTGGAAGGCGGTGGCCGCGGCGCTCACGGCACCGCGCCGCGCCTGCCTGGGCTGCGATGGCTGGGAACGGTGCCCGCCCGGCACCACCGCCATCATCCGGGGCATCGCGGCGGTGCGGCGGTTGAGCGTGATCGTCACGGCCCACGGTCCGCTCGGCCTGCCGGTCCTGGCCCGCTGCGGCACGTCGGCGCGGCTGCTCGCCGCACTCGTGGCCCGGCTGCCCGGCCATGGCGACCTGATCGACGGCCATGACATCGACGACGCCTTCACGAAGCACGCGGGGAACCTCCGGGAGGCGCTCTACGACCTCTACGACCGGTTCGAGCGGCGCATTCGCGAGCGATGCCTCGCCGCCCAAACGACCGCCGGCTGACGCGGCCGGCGACGTCGTCGGCCGGGGCACGGCCCATGTCCCCATGCCATCCGAGTCCGGATGCGCCGGTCGTCCGGGGAGGGCGGATCATACGGGCAGGGTCGTGGAAATTCATGAACCTGCGGCCGGATTTCTCCACAAGGCGAAGCCACGCGGAACCTAGGCTTGGGAGTCGCCGCCGATCTGCGGGTTGGTCCGCAGCTGCGGTGCGTGGAGGAACGAGCGATGAAGATTCGTCTGCCTGGTGTCACCTCGTCCGTCGTGGGGTTGCTGCTCGCGACCCCCGCTGTGGCTTCAGCCCAGTGCTGCCTGAACGGCCTGTTCGGGGCCTGCTGCGCGAGGCCGCCCGCGTACGCGGTCGCCCCGGTTGCCGCCCCCGTCATGGCGCCCGTCGTGGCACCCGTGCCCGCCGCGCCGCCCCCGGTGATGGTTCCGGTCCAGCAGACCAGTTACGTCCCGGAGACCACCTACCGCACGCAGTATCAGAACGTTCCCGTCACGACCTACAAGCCGTCCTGCGAGGTTGATCCGTGCACCGGGTGCACGCGGGAGTGCATGCAGCCGGTCACGGAATACGTCCAGCAGGCGGTCAACGTTCCGGTCACCCAGTATCGCGCGGTGACCACCACCAAGTACGTGCAGATGCAGCCCGGCTACGGCGGCGGCTATCCCGCGGCCGGGCAGGCGATGATCGGGGCCCCGATGGCAGCGCCCGCGCCGGCCGCTCCTGCGGCCAGTCCATTCGCTGCGCCGGTGCAGACCACGCCGCAGGCCTGGGGCGCCGCCGGGGCTGACATCCCCCAGCAGGTGCCGGGCATGGTCCCGCCGGCCCTGCCCCCCGCCGCCGTGCCGCAGCAGACCTACCAGCAGCCGATCACCCCGCAGTCCGGCGCCTTGATGCCGGTCGCTCCGCAGGCCGTGGTGCAGCCGCAGCCCGTTCAGCCACCGGCCCTGTCGCCCGCGCCGGCCGCGCCCGCGCCGTCACTGAAGCCGATTCCCGAGGTGCCCCGCACGTCCGCTGCGCCCGTCGCGCCGCCTAGCCTCACCCCCGGGTCAGGCACGACCGTTCCGGCTCCGCTGGGGGGCTACCAACCCGCCAACGGGACCACGGGTCATCCGTCGGGCACGAGTGCCCCCGCCGTCGCCCCGGCGGTGCCGGGCCAGGGCCCCAAGGTCTCGCCCAACTCCTACCCACGGCTCCTCGATCCCACGAGCCACACCACCTCGTGGCGGCCCGCGATGTTCGACGCCGGCCCGATCGACCGCCGCCCGGGCTATCCCACCGCCGCCCTGCCGTCGCGGCTGCAGCAGTGATTTGACCGGCTGCACGGCCGCCGCTTGCCAGCGGTCCCGTCGCCCTCGACACTTCCCGGTCGGCCGCCCGGATCGGGCAGTTGGCGGCCAGCGTGTCGAGGTGACCGTGACGAACGCCGACATCGCCGCCACGTTCGACCACGTGGCCGACCTCCTGGAATACCAGGGGGGCAACGTCTTTCGGGTGCGGGCCTACCGCAACGCCTCCCGGGCCATCGGCATGCTGGTCGAGCCTCTCGATGCCGTCAGGCGTGATCCCGACCGCCGGCTCACCGACATCGAGGGCATCGGGGCCGACCTGGCCTCCAAGGTCGAGAGCCTGCTCGACACCGGCCGGCTCCCGCTCCTCGACGACCTGCAGAAGCAGGTGCCCGCCGTCGCCTTCGACCTGATGCGGGTTCCGGGCCTGGGCCCGAAGAAGGCCAAGGCCCTGGTCGACGAACTCGCCATCGAGTCGCTCGACGACCTCGAGCGTGCCTGCCAGGAAGGACGCGTGGCCGCGATCAAGGGCTTTGGCGCCAAGACCCAAGCCGCGATCCTCGGCAACATCGCGTTTGCCAAGGACCCCGGCAACACGCGGATCCTCTGGTCCGAGGCCGATGCCGTCGCCAGCAGCCTGATCGACTGGATGCGGGGCTGCCCGGAGGCGCGCCAGGTCGAAGGCGCCGGCAGCTGGCGCCGCGGCCGCGAGACCGTGGGCGACGTCGACCTGGTGATCGACAGCGCGTCCGCCGCCGCGGTGATGGATCACCTGGAGCGTTGGCCGGACGTGGCCGCCGTCCTGCAGCGGGGCGATACCAAGACGAGCGTCCGTGGCCCGCGGAACCTCCAGATCGACGTCCGCGTCGTCCCGGCCGAATCCTTCGGCGCCGCCCTGCAGTACTTCACCGGATCCAAGGAGCACAACGTCAAGCTCCGCTCGCTGGCCCGCAGCCTGGGCCTCTCGATCAACGAGTACGGCGTGCACCGGCTGGCTCCGCCGGACGCGGCGGCCGCAGCGGCGCTCGCCGGACGAACGGAGGCGGAGGTCTACGAGGCGGTGGGGCTCCGCTGGATACCCCCGGAACTCCGCGAGGGAGGGGACGAGTTGGCCCGGGCCGCCGCCGGTTCGCTTCCCCGGCTGATCGAGCTCTCCGACATCCGCGGCGACCTGCACATGCACACGTCGGCGACGGACGGCGAAGACACCCTGGCCGACATGGTGCGGGCCGCGCTGGACCGCGGGCTCGACTACGTGGCGATCACCGATCACGGGCAACGCGTGACCATGGCCCACGGCCTCGACCGCACGCGGCTGCTGCGGCAGTGGGACCAGATCGACACCCTCAACGCCGCGCTCGCCGCCGCGGAGCGGCCGGGGATCGTCGTGCTCAAGGGCATCGAGGTGGACATGCTCGAGCGCGGAGGCCTCGACCTGCCCGACGAGGTGCTGGCCCGGGCCGACTGGGTGGTCGCCAGCCTGCACTACGGGCAAAACCAGCCCCGTGACCGGATCACCTCGCGGATCATCGAGGCGATCGAGAATCCGCACGTCAGCGTGATCGGGCATCCGACCGGAAGGCTGATCAACCGCCGGCCACCGTACGACGTCGACCTCGACGCGGTGATCGAGGCTGCCGCCCGCACCGGCACCTGCCTGGAGATCAACGCCAATCCCTGGCGGCTCGACCTCGATGATCGTCACGCCGCGGCGGCCAAGAGGGCCGGCGTGAAGCTCGTGATCTCGACCGATGCCCACTCGACCCGAGGGCTCGACGTGATGCGGTGCGGGATTCTCCAGGCCCGGCGGGCGGGCCTGGAGAAGGACGACGTCGCCAACACCCGGTCGCTCGCCGACCTCAGGCGACTGCTGGCGAAGAAACCCGCGAGCGCCTCGTGATGCAGGGCAGCGCCGGTCCGCCGCCGGATCAACGGCCCGCGGGATCCTGCACGCAGCGAAAGCCGCAGTGATTGGTGGCGCTGGCCACCTCCCCCTTGCCACGCGTGCCGACGATGTACCGTGAGCAGTAGGCGTCGCTACAGAGAAACGAGCCGCCGCGCTGCACCCGCTTCGCCTGGCCCGGCTCGAGCGGGTCAAAGCTCGACTCGGGGCCCCGCGGATCGGCCACCAGGCCGCCGGCCGCATCGCGGGCGTAGGTGTCGGGTCGGTACCAGTCACTGCACCATTCCCAGACGTTGCCCGACACGTCGAGCAATCCGTATCCGTTCGGGGGGAAGCTGCCGACCGGCGCGATCCCGGCGAACCCATCCTCCGCGGAGTCGTCGGCGGGAAATCGCCCCTGCCACGTGTTGGCCATCCACCGTCCCGCGGGGCGGAACTCGTCGCCCCAGGGATACATCGAGCCCGCGAGCCCGCCCCGGGCCGCAAACTCCCACTCTGCCTCGGTCGGCAGACGCTTGCCGGCCCACGCCGCGTAGGCCGCGGCATCGGCATGGCCGACGTGCACCACCGGCTCCGCTCCCCGACCCGACAGGTCGCTGTCGGGCCCGAGCGGATGCTTCCAGCACGCCCCGGGCACATACGACCACCACTGCAGGTGGGCCGTGCCCGACGCGTCCCGCAGCGGAACCGGGCCCGCAGGGGGCGTGAACACGATCGATCCCGGCACGAGGCTCTCCGGAGCGGCGCCGGGGAAATCCTCCGCCCGCGGTGTTCGCTCCGCCTCGGTCACGTAACCGGTCGCCGCGACGAACTCGGCGAACTGGTCGTTGGTCACCTCGTGCGTGTCCATCCAGAAGCCCGCGACGCGCACGCGATGAATGGGCCGCGCATCGTCCATGGCATCGTGGCCGCCGAACGGCCGATCACGCGGGTCGCTGCAGCCCATCGAGAACTCACCTCCGGGCACCCACGCCATCCCGGCGGGGGCGGCGGCCGGCGGCCGGGCCGCGCTCGCCACCGTCGGCCCGAACGAAGCGGCCGCCCGACCTGCCGGCCTCTGGTCGCGGCCGATGGAAGCCCACACGCCGCAGGCGATCACGGCCGGGAGGAGCCAGAGAAGCCGCCACGCCCCCCTGGGCGAGGCAGGCGCCGCACGGTCGCCCCTGGCCCGGCTCATGCCGAGCCCTTGCGGAGCGTCCGGCGGAAGCACCGCTCCAACTCGCGCCGCCGCGACCTGGTCCACCATTTCAGAAACACCCTCCGCGCCCGCTCAGCCTCGCCAGACTCGGTCTTGCGGATGCTCGTCAGAATCCCCCGGTCCGCCGCCGCGGCTCGGTGCTCCGACCAGCGGCGGAGCCGTTCGGCGGCCGCGACGTGGTCGGTGAACGTGCCCAGGTTGTCCTGCAGGGTCTCCAGGGCCTTCTGGCACTTCACCCGGCCACGGCTGGGCAGCACCGGCGAAAAAATCTCGAGCGCGTACCGCAGCCGCTTGCCCTCGATCCTGAGCCGGTGGATCTCTTCGGCGTCGCGAATCCGCGGCCGCACATGCTCGAAGAATCTCCGGATCAACCCCTTGAGCCGGCGCCGGCCGTAGCTGCGAAACGCCTCCTGGTCGCGGCACCGGGCGAGCCGGGCCAAGAGCCGCTCCATCCGGCCCGTCCAGTCGGCGGCCACCAGGTGCTCCCGCACGTCGACGACCGGCTCGCGGGCCGCGGGTCTCTGGCGGGCGAGCATCGCCTTGAGCCTTCGCCGCGCGGTCGATGCGGGCTCGCTGCCTGCGTCTTGATCGATGCGATTGGCGAGCACGTCCAGATCACGGGCAGCCCCGGCGGCCCGGCGCACGCGGCGCAGGCGGCGGCGAAACCACCTCGAGTCGCCGGCGGGAGCCAGTCCCTCGAAGGCGTCGAGGGAGGCGATCGCCCGCCGCGTGGCCACGCGCAGCCGGTGGACGCAGTCCGCATCGGCCTGCCCGTCGGAGGCGGCACGCAGCGCCGTCCAAACGCTCTCCAGCCGCGTGCGGATGATGCGGCCGGCGACTTGGACCGCCGTCACGTCGTCGCCGGCTCGAACGCCGGTGGCGATGCTGCCAAGGGCCTGGGGGGCTTCGCCGGACATGCGGGGGCCGCTCACTGCCTTCGGGCGCCGCTGCTCCGCCACGGAGCCTGCTCGCCCACCGGTAGGCTAGGCACGCCCGGGGCCGGTTTCCAGCCATGCGGGTGGCGCAGGGGAACGCCGCCCCTCACCTCGCCCCGACCGTCCGCGGCCCCGGCGCCGATCCGGCGGCCGGCTTCGTCACGACGACGTCCGAGGCAAACACGGTGCCGCCTCCCTGCGTTCCGGCTCCGGTCCAGAGCCGCCCCCTGACGCCGACGTGATCCCCTGCCGACACCAGATCCAGCCGGGCTGCATCGACCGTCACGGCCGCGTCCGGGGCGATGGCGAGCGTCACGCGACGGATGGCGCCGGCCTCCACGCGAATGACGACCGCACCGCGGCGCAGGCTCACCACCGTCCCCACCAGAGGCTGGCGGCGGCCGGGAAGGACGCCATCCGGCACGAAGTCCGCAGGCGGCGTGACGATCTGGAGCTCCCGGACCGGCTCCGTCGTCCGGCCCTTCTCGTCGATGGTCGCCGTCAGCCTGACCACCGCCCCCACCGCGATGGCATCGGCGGACACCGGGCCACGCACCGACAGGCGGCTGACGCCGGCGGGATGCAGCTGCGCGACGATCACGTCGCCGTCGCCGGAAGCACCGTCGGTGGCGAAGGCCACCATGCCGCCGGCGATGTTCCCGCTGGCGGCCCGCACCACGCCCTCGAAGTCCGCCTCTGCAAGCCGATCGATCACGAGCTTGTTCTCGGCGACCGGCACGGTGATCGCCTTGTTCGATCCCCGGCAGGCTCCGAGGCTCCACAGCCGCTCGTACGACTGCTGGAGCTTCGCCGACTTGTAGAACACGCCCCACTGGATCGTGCCGTCGGCCGCCAGCGGAGCCGGGGGCTCATCCACGCCCGCGTAGGGGTTGTAGGGCTCCGCCCAGGCCGAGGGACACCCCACCGCCGCAGACGCCAGCAGCAGAGCCGCGAACACGGCGCATCGACTCATGGCACACGGTCTCCGAGGATCCGGCCGGGGCGGTCCACCGCCACCGCGTCCCACGGTACTTCGGCGATCCGGCCGCCGCAAAAAACCCGGACACCCCCGGACTGCCGGATCTGACGGATCTGCGGGGCGGAGATTCGCCCCCCGCGTCACTCGTCGCCGGCGCCAGGTTCCACGGCGGCAACCTCCCCGTCGCCGGCCGCCCCGTCCTCGATCCCCGACACGGCGGCCTCCAGCAGCGGGAACTGCCGTGCCAGGACGTCGCCACGATCCATCCGCAGCGACTCCAGGGCCTCGGGCCGGACCCGCACCTCGGCGGTCTGGAACGTGTTGAAACCCGTCCCGGCCGGAATCAGGTGCCCGAGGATCACGTTCTCCTTGAGGCCGACGAGGTTGTCGATCTTGCCGGCAAGGGCGGCCTCGGTGAGCACCTTGGTGGTCTCCTGGAAGCTCGCCGCCGAGATGAAGCTCGAACTCTGCACGCTCGCCTTGGTGATTCCCAGGAGCTGAGTGCTGGCGGTGGCCGGCTTGGGCTTCGATCCCTTCGCCGGCGTGCCGCCGAGCGTCTCGATCTGGGCATTGCCCTGCGCCAGCACGTCCTTGGGCACGATGCTCCCCACGGCGAACTCGCTGTCGCCCTTGTCGGTGATCTTCACGCACTCCGCCAGCCGCTCGTTCGCGGAGCGGAACTCGAAGCGATCCAGCACGCTGCCGGGCAGCAGGGTGGTGTCGCCGACAGACTCGATCTTCACCTTCCGCAGCATCTGCGAAACGATGATCTCGATGTGCTTGTCGTCGATGTCCACCCGCTGGCTGCGGTAGACGTTCTGGATCTCGCGGACGAGGTACTGCTGCACCGCCTCCTCACCCGAGATCCTCAGGATGTCGTGCGGCACCAGCGGCCCGTCGACGAGGGCCTCGCCCGCCTTGACGATGTCGCCGGCATGCACCCGCAGATGCTTGCCGTGCGTGACGAGGTGCTCCCGCTCGAGTCCGCTCTCGTTCTTGACGATGATCGTCCGCTTGCCGCGACGCTTCTCGCCGAGCAGTTCGACCTTGCCGTCGATCTCGGCCATGATCGCCGGATCCTTCGGCTTGCGGGCCTCGAAGATCTCGGTCACCCGCGGCAGACCGCCCGTGATGTCCTGCGTGCCCGAGGCCTCGCGCGGGGTCTTGGCCAGGATGTGGCCGGCGGCCACCGTCTCGCCCGGCGAGACCTCGATGTAGGCCTTCTCGGGCAGGTAGTAGAAGTCGAGGATCTTGCCCGACTCGTCCTCCAGCACGACCTGCGGGTGGTAGACGCCCTTGTGCTCCATGACCATCCGCCGGAGGTGGCCGCTCGGATCCTTCTCCACGCGGAGCGTCTCGCCCTCGATCACGTCCTCGTAGCGGACCTTGCCGGCACGCTCCGAGAGGATCGGGATGGAGTGCGGGTCCCACTGCACCAGCACGGTTCCCGGCTTGACCTCGTCGTCCTCCTTGACCTTGAGGATCGCACCGGCAGGAATGTCGAACTTGTCGAGTTCGCGTCCCTTGGGGTCGATGATGGCGATCTCGCCGTTGCGGGCGAGCACCACGGCTTCCCCCTGCTCGTTGTGCACCGTCCGCAGCCTGGTGAAGCGGACGGTGCCCCCGCGCTTCGCCTTGTATTCGCTCTCCTCGATCGCCCGCTGGCCCACGCCGCCGATGTGGAAGGTCCGCATCGTCAGCTGCGTGCCGGGCTCGCCGATGCTCTGGGCCGCGATGATGCCCACCGCCATGCCCTCCTCGACGAGCGATCCCGTCGAGAGGTCCATGCCGTAGCACAGCCGGCAGACGCCCAGCGGGGCCTCGCACGTCAGGGGGCTGCGGACCTGGATCTTCTCCAGCCCGAGCTCCTCGACCTGCCTGGCCACCTTCGGCGTGATCAGCTCGTCTTCGTGCACGATCACCTCGTCGGTGACCGGATTGCGGATGTCGCCACGGCTGACGCGGCCGCGGATGCTGTCCGCCAGCCCCACCTCGACCTTCTCGCCACGGTAGATGATCCCCTTGTTGATGCCCTGCGTGGTGCCGCAGTCGTGCATCGTCACGACGACGTTCTGGGCCACGTCGGCGAGCTTGCGGGTGAGGTAGCCCGAGTCGGCGGTCTTGAGGGCCGTGTCCGCGAGACCCTTGCGGGCGCCGTGGGTTGAGCTGAAGTATTCCAGCACCGTCAGCCCCTCGCGGAAGTTCGCCTTGATTGGCGTCTCGATGATCTTGCCCGAGGGCTTCGCCATCAGTCCGCGCATGCCGGCCAGCTGCCGGATCTGCTCGACGCCGCCGCGGGCGCCGGAGTGGGCCATCAGGTGGATCGGATTGACGTAGCCCGACCGACGGTTGTCCTTGGCGTCGGTGTCCTGCTCGAGCTCCGCCATCATCTCCTTCGTGATCTGCTCGCGGGCGTGCGTCCAGACGTCCAGCACCTGGTTGTATCGCTCACCGTCGGTGATCATGCCCTTCTGGTACTGCCGCAGGATCTTGAGCACGCCCTTCTCGGCCTCGCCGATGATCCGCGTCTTGCTGGCCGGCGTGATCAGGTCGTCCGTCGCGAACGACAGCCCGCTCTTCGTGCTCCAGCTGAAGCCCACCCTGTTCATGTCGTCGAGCAGGTCGATCGTCCGCCGCCGACCGAGGGTCTGGTAGCAGTCCGAGATCACCCGCGCCAGCTCGCTCGACCGCATCGGGATGTTGTAGAACAGCATGCCTTCCGGCAGGATCGAGTTGAACAGCACGCGGCCGGCCGTCGTCTCGATGACGGCGCCGGGCTTGCCGAGCTTCTCGACGTCGGTCTTCAGCCGCCGGTTGGCCGGCAGCTTCACCTTGATGCGGGCGTGGGTGTCGACCTTGCCGAGCGAGTGGGCCAGTTCCACCTCGGCGAAGTTCCTGAACACCATGCCTTCCCCCTTGCGGCCGGGGATGGCCATCGTCAGGTAGTAGCAGCCCATCACCACGTCCTGCGAGGGCGAGATGATCGGGGCCCCGTTGGCGGGACTGAAGATGTTGTTGGTCGCGAGCATCAGCGTGTGGGCTTCGACCTGGGCCTCGATCGACAGCGGCAGGTGGACGGCCATCTGGTCGCCGTCGAAGTCCGCGTTGAACCCCTTGCACACCAGCGGATGCAGCTTGATCGCGTTGCCTTCCACGAGCAACGGCTCGAAGGCCTGGATGCCCATGCGGTGGAGCGTCGGCGCCCGGTTGAGGAGCACCGGGTGGTTGCGGATCACCTCCTCGAGGATGTCCCAGACCTCGGCGTCCTTCCGCTCCAGCATCTTCTTGGCGCTCTTGATCGTGTCGGCATGGCCCAGCTCCTTGAGCCGCCGGATGATGAACGGCTGGTAGAGCTCCAGGGCGATCTTCTTCGGCAGGCCGCACTGGTGGAGCCGCAGCGTGGGGCCCACCACGATCACCGACCGGGCGGAGTAGTCGACCCGCTTGCCGAGAAGGTTCTCGCGGAACCGCCCCTGCTTGCCCTTGATCATGTCGGTCAGGCTCTTGAGCGGGCGATTGCTCGAAGCCAGCACCGGCCGCTTGCAGCGGCTGTTGTCGAACAGCGCGTCGACCGACTGCTGCAGCATCCGCTTCTCGTTGCGGATGATCACCTCGGGCGCATTGAGGTCCACCAACTTCTTGAGGCGGTTGTTGCGGTTGATGATTCGCCGATAGAGATCGTTCAGGTCGCTGGTGGCGAAGTTGCCGCTGTCGAGCATCACCAGCGGCCGGAGATCCGGGGGGATCACCGGGATCACGTCGAGCACCATCCACTCGGGCTTGTTCTCACTGTCGCGGATGCTCTCCACGATCTTGAGGCGATTGACGAGATCCTTCTTCTTCTGCTTCGAGTTCGTGGTCACGAGCTCCTCGCGGAGCTCCCGCGAGAGCGTCACCAGGTCGAGCCCGAGGAGCAGTTTGCGGACGGCCTCGGCACCCATTTCGGCTTCGAAGGAGCCCTCGCCGTAGGTGGCGCGGGCTTCCCGATACTCGTCCTCGCTGAGCAGCTGCTGCTTCTTGAGGGGCGTGTCCTTGGGATCGAGAACCACGTAGTCCTGGAAGTAGATCACCTTCTCGAGGCTCGAGGTCTTCATCTCCAGCAGGGCGCCGAGCCGGCTCGGCATCGCCTTGAAGAACCAGATGTGGACCACGGGCGCGGCGAGCTCGATGTGCCCCATCCGCTTGCGACGAACGCGGCTGTGGGTGACCTTCACGCCGCAGCGGTCGCAGATCATGCCCTTGTACTTCATCCCGCGATACTTGCCGCAGGAGCACTCCCAGTCCTTTTCAGGGCCGAAGATCTTCTCGCACATCAGCCCATCCTTTTCCGGACGGAACGTGCGGTAGTTGATCGTCTCGGGCTTCTTGACCTCGCCGAACGACCAGCTGCGGATGTCGTGCGGCCGGGCCAGACTGATCTTGACGGCCGAGTAGTCGTTGACGCGATCGTAGGTGGCTTCACCGATGCTCACGTGTCAGATCCTCCTCTTTTCAAGCTGCATGTTCAGGGCCAGACCACGGATTTCGTTGGTGAGCACGTCGAAACTGGCGGGCGTGCCGGCCTCGAGCGTGTTCTCCCCCTTCACCATGCTCTCGTAGATCTTCGTGCGACCCTCCACGTCGTCGCTCTTCACGGTGAGCAACTCCTGAAGGATGTAGGCGGCGCCGTAGGCCTCCAGGGCCCACACTTCCATCTCGCCGAACCTCTGCCCGCCAAACCGGGCCTTGCCGCCGAGCGGCTGCTGGGTGATGAGGGAGTAGGGGCCGGTCGATCGGGCATGCACCTTGTCGTCGACGAGGTGGTGGAGCTTGAGCATGTAGATGTAGCCCACGGTCGTCTCCTGCTCGAGCGGCTCGCCCGTGCGGCCGTCGTAGAGCTGGGCCTTGCCATGCCGCGGGAGACCCGCCTCGTCGAGCACCCCATTGATGTCGTCCTCGCTGGCGCCGTCGAACACCGGCGTCACCGCCTGGAAGCCGAGGATCTTCCCCGCCCAGCCAAGGTGCGTCTCGAGGATCTGACCGACGTTCATGCGGCTCGGCACGCCGAGCGGATTGAGCAGGATCTGCACGGGCGTGCCGTCCTTGAGGAACGGCATGTCCTCCTTCGGCAGGATCTTCGCGATCACGCCCTTGTTGCCATGGCGGCCGGCCATCTTGTCGCCGACCGAGATCACCCGCTTCGCGGCCACGTAGACCTTCACCATCTGCAGCACGCCGGGGCGGAGCTCGTCGCCCCGCTTCATGCTGTTGAGGCGGCGATCCTTCGCGTCGATCGCCTCGTCGACCGCGGGCCACATCGTCTTGATGATCTTGTCGACGTCGGCCTTCCGCTGGGGCGAACGGATGTCGAACTCGTCGGGCTTGAACGCCGCCGCCCGCTCGGCCACCACCTTGTGGTCCTGGTTGCGGACAAGGGGGCTGCCGTCGTCCGCATTGAGCGGCTTCTGCAAGACCTTCTCGATCTCGGCCACCATCGCGCCGAAGGCCTCCGCGATCCGCAGGTTGCCCTCGCTCTCGGCCTCCTTGAGCTGCTTCTGAAACTCCCGCCGCTCCTCCTCGGAAAGGCTCATCTGCCGCGAGAACTTCTCGGTGGCGATGACGATGCCCTCCACGCCCGACGGCACCTCCAGCGAGTCGTTCTTCACGTCCTCGCCGGCGCGGCCGAAGATCGCGTGGAGGAGCTTCTCCTCCGGCGTGAGTTCGGTCTTGCTCTTGGGGGAGACCTTGCCCACGAGAATGTCGCCCGGCCGGACGTACGTCCCGATCCGCACGATGCCACTCTCATCGAGGTTGTGCAGCGCCCGTTCGCCCACGTTGGGGATGTCGCGGGTGAACTCCTCGCGACCGAGCTTGGTGTCGCGGATCTCGATGTCGTATTCCTCGATGTGAATCGAGGTGTAGACGTCGGCCTCCACGAGCTCCTCGCTGATGATGATCGCATCCTCGAAGTTGAAGCCGTCCCACGCCATGAAGCCCACGAGCACGTTGCGGCCGAGCGCCAGCTCGCCCTTGTAGGTCGCCGCGCCGTCGGCGATCACGTCGCCCTTCTCGACCTTCTGGCCGAGGGTCACGATCGGCTTCTGATTCTGGCACGTGCGCTCGTTCAGGCCGGAGTACTTGCGGAGGCGATAGACGTCCGCCGCGGAACTGCCCGGCGGCGAGACCTCGATCGTCTCGGCGTCGACGTAGGTGACGGTGCCCTTCTTGGCGGCGCGAACGAGCAGCCCCGAGTTGGCGGCCACGTCCCGCTCCATGCCCGTGGCCACCACCGGCGGCTCCGTGACGAGCAGCGGCACGGCCTGCCGCTGCATGTTGGAGCCCATCAACGCCCGATTGGCGTCGTCGTGCTCGAGGAACGGGATCAAGCCCGCGGAAACGCCGACCATCTGGCTCGGGGCGACGTCGATGTATTGGATCTCGTCCGGCCCGACGATCACGAAGTCGCCTTTGTAGCGGGCGATGATCGTGTCACCGGACAGCTTGCCGTCGACCACGGTCGCATCGGCGGGCGCGAGATGCGCCTCGTGCTCCTCGTCGGCACGCAGCCAGACCACGTCGTCGGTGAGCTTCCCCTTCGACACCTTGCGGTAGGGGGTCACGAGGAAGCCGTAGGAGTCGACTCCCGAGTAGATCGCGAGGCTCGAGATCAGGCCGATGTTCGTGCCTTCCGGAGTCTCGATCGGGCAGATGCGGCCGTAGTGCGAAATGTGCACGTCGCGGACCTCGAAGCCCGCCCGCTTGCGATTGAGACCGCCCGGGCCGAGCGCCGACAGCCGCCGCTCGTGCGTGAGCATCGAAAGCGGATTGGTCTGGTCGACCACCTGCGAGAGCTCGCCGCGACCGAAGAAGTATTCAATGGCCGCCGAGATGCTCTTGGGGTTGATCAGCGTCCGCGGCGACATCTCGGCCACGTCCTTGAGGCTCATCCGCTCCTGCACCGTGCGACGGAGCTTGAGGAAACCCTTGCGCAGCTCGTCGCTGGCGAGCTCGTCGATGGTCCGCAACCGCCGGTTGCCGAGGTGGTCGATATCGTCAACCTCCACCTCGCCCTCGCCCTCGCTGAGGCTCAGCATGTAGCGGATGGCGGCGATCAGGTCCTCGGCCCGGAGCGTCATCTCCGTCTCCGGCACGTCGAGGCCCAGCTTGCGGTTGATGCGGAAGCGGCCCACGCGACCCAGCCGGTAGCGGTTGGTGTCCTTGAACTTCTCATCGAACAGGGCGCGGGCCTTGTCGAGCGCCGCGGGATTGCCCGGCCGGAGCCGCTGATAGATGCGGATCAGGGCGTCCTCGTGGCTGGGCGCCACGCCGGTCCGGCGCTTCGACTCGTCGGCATCCTCGCGGAGGCTGTTGACGATCAGCGGCACCTTCTGCTCCTGCATCAGCTCCACCGACTTCAAGCCCGACGTGCAGATCAACTCCGCCCGGTCGTGGCTGATCTTGCACCCGGCGTCGACGATGATCTCGCCGGCCCGCTCGCTCCCCTTCGGGTACACGATGTCGTCGACCGCGATCTTCCCCTCGACCTTGGCGACATACCGCCCGCCCTCGGTCTTCGCCTTCTCCGTCTTGTAGAAGAGCTTGAGGATCTCGGCGTCCTGGGAATACTTCGGGTCCATCGCCCGCAGGAGCGTGAGCGCGGAGAACTTGCCGCTCTGGTCGATCCGCACCTGGAGCGTGTCCTTCTTCGAGACGTTGAGCTCGATCCAGCTCCCCCGCTCGGGAATGATGCGGCAGTTGTGGGTCTTGCGGTCGCCCGACTCCGCGTCGGCCACGAAGTCGATTCCGGGCGAACGGTGCAGCTGGCTGACCACCACCCGCTCGGCGCCATTGATGATGAACTCGCCGCCGCCGAGCATGATCGGCACGTCGCCGAGGTAGACCTCCTCCTCGATCGGCTGCTCGCGGGTGAGCCGCAGCCACACCCGCAGCGGCCGGCCGTACGTCAGCCGCAACTGGCGGCACTCGTCGGGGCTGTACCGCGGCTTGCCGAGCTCGTAGCGGAGATACTCGATCTTGACCGTCCGGTCATAGCTCTCGATCGGGAAGATTTCCCGCAGCACGCCCTCGATGCCCTCGTCCTTCCGCTTCGAAGGAGGCACCTCGTACTGCAGAAACCTGTCATAAAACCGGGTCTGGATTTCCGTGAGGTCGGGGATGTGATGGCTGGCGCGACGACTGCCGAAGGCGCGAATCTCTCGGGGCTGGAGGCGACGGACGGCGCTTGTTGCCATTGACAGCAGACTCCTCGGGATGGTCTCGTCGGGGATACGAGTGATCGCGATCCGAATCTCTCACGACGGCGGTCGCTCGCAGCGAGACGTCGAGCAAGAAAGCCGGCACGGCTGTTCTTGCTGAGACGCGCCGCAGAGCGCACGCCGCGACCGAAAGGCGTCGGACACGGCCGGAAAAGGAACGTACGGGCGAGGACAGGGCAGGGGGGGAGCGGACGGGCGTAGACCAACATCCAAACGCGAGCAAATACTATACCATTTCCCGCCAGATGGACCAACCACCCGGCCGGAAACAGCGGTATTCGCGGGCGTTTACTTGATGGCGACCTTCGCGCCGGCCTCCTCCAGCTCCTTCTTGAGCTTCTCGGCATCGGCCTTCGAGATGCCTTCCTTCACCTTCGAAGGAGCGCCCTCGACCATGTCCTTGGCCTCCTGGAGGCCCAGGCCCGTCGCCGCACGCACCACCTTGATGACGCCGATCTTGTTGTCGCCGAACGCCTCGAGAACGACGTCGAACTCGGTCTTCTCGGCGGCAGCCTCGCCGCCTCCAGCACCACCGCCGGCACCACCGGCTCCCGGCGCGGCCATCACGACGGCACCGCCGGCCGCCGGCTTGATGCCGTGAACTTCGTCGAGGTAATCCGACAACTCCTTCGCAGCCTTCAGGGTGAGGCCGACAATCTTGTCGCCGAGTTCCTTGGTCTCCTTCGAGAATTCACGCGTCGCTTCAGCCGTTGCCATCGCTCGAGGTCCTTTCCCTTCGAAATTCGCGGACGCGCCGGACGTTCCGGCGGCCGCTGGATGTGGTGAAAATGCCGATGTTGTTCGTCGTCCCGTGGGGCCGGAATGCCGCGATCCGGACCGCCGAGCCTTTTGTCATACCATGCCGAACGGCGGAGTGAAGCCCGCCCCGAAAATTCCCGGAGCAGAGCCGGTCAGGCCCCCGCGGCGGCCTTTTCCAGGTCCTCCGCCCGTGTCTTGAACTGGCTGGCAAGGGCGCCGCCCGCCGAGGTGATCTGGCCTGACAGCAGCCCGCCCAGCGAACTGATCTGACCCGACAGGATCGAGAGTTGCTCCGCGCGGGTGGGCCACTTCGCGACCATTTTCACGTCGGCCGCCTCAAGGCGGGCGCCGTCAAGCGCCCCGCCCCGGCACTCGAAACCCTCGAAATCCTTCACGCCCTGGAGGCGATCGAGTTCCTTCGCAAGATCGACCACGTCTTCCCCGCCCCAGGCGACGGCCAGCATCCCCTCCGTCCGCTCGAAGGCGGCCGCGAGCGGCGTGCCCGCCGTGGCCCGACGAGCCAGGCTGTTCTTGACGAGCTGGAGATGAATCCGCTTCTTGCGGAGCGACTGCCGCAGCTGCGTGGTCTTCTGGGCATCAAGCTTTCCAAGGCTGACGACGATCGCGTCGCCGACGCCGGTCAGACGGCCCTTGAGGTCGTCGACCAGCATGTCTTTGATGGCTTTGCTCATGGCGTGGGAATCCGGGGCTTGCGAATCAGGGTTTTGAAAAAAGGGTCGACAGGAATCAGGCGGCGACCATCACGCCGGGCGTCATCGTGCCCGAAATCGAGATGCTCTTCACATACTGACCGCGGACGCTCGACGGCTGCATGCCGACGATGTGTTCGATGAGGGCGCGAATGTTGTCCACCAGCTTGGCGGCATCGAAGCTCGCCTTTCCGACGACGGCGTGCACGATGCCCGTGGGATCGTTGCGGAACTCCACCTTGCCGGCCTTGTACTCGCCGACCGTCTTCTTGATGTCGGCGGTCACTGTGCCGGCACGGGGGCTGGGCATCAGGCCGCGCGGGCCGAGCACCTTTCCGAGCGGGCCCACCAGGCCCATCATGTCGGGTGCGGCGATGCAGACGTCGAAATCGGTCCAGCCCTCCTTGATCTTCTTGGCCAGGTCGTCGGCCCCGACCTCCTCCGCACCGGCGGCCTTGGCGTCATCCGCGAGATTGCCCTTCGCGAACACCACCACCCGCTTCGACTTCCCGATGCCGTGCGGCAGGACGATCGCTCCGCGGATGATCTGGTCGGCCTGCTTCGGGTCGATCCCAAGCCGCATGTGGATCTCGACGGTCTGGTCGAACTTGGTGGGGGGGAACTTCTTGAGCACGGCGACCGCCTCCGCAACGGGCAGGGCGTCGTCGGTCTTCGGCTTTGCGGCGAGCATCGCCCGCATCCGCTTGGTCGTGGCCACGATCGTGAATCCTTGTCTCTCGGGGATGTGATGAACGGGGAGTGGTGAATCTCGGTGCGGCTTCAGCCTTCGACGACGATGCCCATGCTGCGGGCGGTGCCCTCGACCATCCGGCGGGCGTGGTCGCCGTCGCGGGCGTTGAGATCCGCACCCTTGAGCCGCACGATCTCGTCGAGCTGGGCCTTCGTCACCTTGCCGACCTTGTCCTTGTTGGGCACGCCGGATCCCTTGGCCAGGCCGGCCGCCTTCTTGAGGAGGGCCGCGGCGGGCGGGCTCTTGGTGATGAACTCGAACGAACGGTCGTTGTAGACGGTGACCACCACCGGGATCGGCATGCCCGCCGCCTCACGGGTGCGGTCGTTGAACTGCTGCACGAACTGGCCGAGGTTGATGCCGAACCGGCCGAGCGACGTGCCGACCGGCGGCGCGGGCGTCGCCTGCCCGCCCGGCACCTGAAACTTCGCCTGACCAACCACCTGCTTCGCCATGTCGTCGACCTTTCCTCTGCAACCGCGTTCGTGACTCCGGGCCCGGCGGGCCCGACCTGTGCCGCACGCCGCACCGCGTGCGGCCTACAGCCTCTCGATCTGCCAGTATTCGATGTCCACCGGCGTCGAGCGGCCGAAGATGCTCAGCATCACCGTCACCCGCCCGTTCGCCTCGTCGATCGCCTCGACCTCGCCCTCGAAGTTCTCGAAGGTGCCCTCGTTGATCTTCACGCGGTCACCCTTCTTGAACCCGATCTTGAGCCGTGGCTGCTCGTCCGTCTTCTCCTCGGCCTTGTTCAGCAGCTTCGCCACATCCTGCGGGAGCATCGGGCTCGGCCGGCCGGCCGAGCCGGTGAAGTCGCCGATGCCGCCGGTCTCGCGGACGAGATACCACGTCTCGTCGTTGAGGATCATGTTGACGAGGATGTAGCCGGGGTAGAGCTTCCGCGACACCACCCGCTTCTTGCCGCCCTTGAACTCGGTGACCTGCTCCTTCGGCACGATCACCTCGCCAAACCACTTGTCCATGCCCTGCATCGAGATCCGACGGAGCAGGGTCTCGCGAATGGAGTCCTCACGGTTGCTCTGCACCTTGAGGATGTACCAGTGCCGCTCACCAACCACCGGAGCGTCGTCGTCGACCGCCACCTCGACGGGACGGGCGTTCTCGTCGCCGTCGAACGGGTCGGCCACGTCGGCCACGACACCGTCGTCATCCGGCTCCTCGACCGCACGAGGATCCGCCGCGGCGGCCTGCTCGTCGGCAGGCACCTTCTCATGCTCGTTGGTCGCGTCGTCGGTCATGGCCATGGGTTCGGCGTGGGAGGGGAAAAGCACCCCGGTCTGCGGTTCAGCCCGCTCGGAGCACGTAGCGAAGGACAAACCACCAAAACAGATCGTAGGCCGCCAGGATCGCCGCCAGGGCGAAGATCAGAAAGATAATCACGGCGGAACTGCGAAACACCTCGTCGGCGGACGGCCACGACACCTTGGCAACCTCCGCCTCCACCGCGATCAGGAAATCGGCAAACTTCGGGATGTTCACGATCCGGTAGCAGAGCCACAGGCCCAGCAGGGCCAGCACGCCGGGCACCAGGAACCGGACGACCCCCAGATCGGCCCCGCTGGCCGCCGAAGCAAGACCGCCCTCGGCGCCACCACCGTAGCTCACGGCCAGGAGCTGGGCGAGCCGCCAGACGCCGATCCCGACGATCGCAGCCAACGCCGCAAACGTCACCTGGCGGGCGACGCGACCCTGATTCCGCTTGTAGACCGAAAGGCTGAGGAGGTCTCCCCAGATCCCGGCGCTTCTGACGTTGTCTTGCATGGCGAACCTGCCTCGCGTTCCGTCGCGGACCTGCCGTCCCTGTCTCGTACCGTCCTGCGAATCCACCGACCGCCGTCTCGATCCACTCCGACACCGACTCGCGACCTCCGCAGCGCCCGAGGCGGGCGGAGATCGCGAGCAGGGGCGGCGGGGATCGAACTCGCAACCTCTGGTTTTGGAGACCAGCGCTCTGCCAGTTGAGCTACGCCCCTGTGTTCGCCGGGCTTCGAGTCGACCTCGAAGCCCGGCCTGTTTGTATCTGTCTCCGGGGCCGAAACCCCGGACTCCACTCCTCTCCGGGGCCGGGACCCCGGACTCATAATCGCCTCCGGGGCCGGGACCCCGGACTTGATCAGTCCAGGATCTTGGTGACGACTCCCGAACCCACCGTCTTGCCGCCCTCGCGGATGGCGAAGCGGACACCGTCGTCCATGGCGATCGGCACCATCAGCTCGACCTCCATCTTGACGTTGTCACCCGGCGAGCACATCTCGACGCCGCCGAGCAGCTTCGTCGAGCCGGTCACGTCGGTCGTGCGGAAGTAGAACTGCGGGCGGTAGCCGGCGAAGAACGGCGTGTGACGGCCACCCTCCTCCTTCGACAGCACGTAGACCTCGCACTCGAACTTCTTGTGGGGCTTGATCGAGCCCGGCTTGGCCAGCACCTGGCCGCGCTCGATGCCCTCGCGGGCGATGCCGCGGAGGAGGCAGCCGACGTTGTCGCCAGCCTGCCCCTTGTCGAGCAGCTTCTTGAACATCTCGACGCCCGTGACGGTGGTCTTCTCGGCCTTGTCCTTGAGGCCGATGATCTCCACTTCGTCACCGACCTTCACCTCGCCGCGCTCGATACGGCCCGTCGCCACCGTGCCACGGCCTTCGATCGAGAACACGTCCTCGATGGCCATCAGGAACGGCTTGTCGAGCTCACGAACCGGCTCGGGGATGTAGCTGTCGACCGCGTCGAGCAGGTCGGCGATGCACTTGTTCTTCGCCGGGTCGGCCGGGCTGTCGTAGGCCGGCTTGCCGGCGCCCCGGATGATCGGCACGTCGTCGCCCGGGAAGCCGTACTTCGTCAGCAGTTCGCGGATCTCCATCTCGACGAGGTCGAGGAGCTCCGGATCGTCGACGAGGTCGACCTTGTTGAGAAACACCACCAAGGCGGGCACGCCCACCTGCTTGGCCAGCAAGATGTGCTCCCGGGTCTGGGGCATCGGGCCGTCGGCCGCACTCACCACCAGGATCGCGCCGTCCATCTGGGCGGCACCGGTGATCATGTTCTTGATGAAGTCGGCGTGGCCCGGGCAGTCGATGTGGGCGTAGTGCCGCTTGTCGGTCTCGTACTCCACGTGGCTGACGGCGATCGTCACGGTCTTCGTGTCGTCGCGGACCGTGCCGCCCTTGGCGATGTCGGCATAGCTCTTGGCCACGGCGAGATTCTTGGCCGCCTGCACGGCGACGAGGGCGCCGGTGAGGGTGGTCTTGCCGTGGTCAATGTGCCCGATCGTGCCGACGTTGACGTGCGGCTTGCTCCGCGTGAACGTGTCCTTTGCCATCGTTTCTCCCTTGAAGGGTCCTCTTCTGGTGGTTGGGGGTTAGGGGGTACGAACGAACGAAAAGCTGCTGAAGGGACTTGAACCCTTGACCTCGTCCTTACCAAGGACGTGCTCTACCAACTGAGCTACAGCAGCGTGGTGCGTGTGAACGCCGCGGCCGCCGCGGCCATGGATTCCTGTGGTATGAGCCTGTGGTGATGGGGTGTCGGGGTGGTATGGCTGCGAAATCGGGTAATCGGTGAGGGACGGTGCAGGGCTGGAGGGAGGTCCGATTGTGCCGTGGGAGACCGCCGAAGCGGGTAGAGGGAATCGAACCCTCGTCTTTAGCTTGGAAGGCTATTGCTCTACCATTGAGCTACACCCGCGGGGGGGATGAGACTGGGGAGTGCAGGATTCGAACCTGCGAAGGCATAGCCATCAGATTTACAGTCTGACCCCTTTGACCGCTCGGGAAACTCCCCTGGTTGTGTGTCGGTGGGCTCCTGTTGTCCCTGCGGCGGATCCCGCTGCTGCGGATCCGAAGCCTGGGGTGATCGGTGTGGTGTCGGGGTCGATACTGGTGTCGGGCTGAATCGTCTTTCAGGCTGAACCGCGGGGACGCATCGCGACGGCCGCGATCGCCCCGGTCACGGCTCGAACGCCGTCCCGAGGAACGTCGGCCGCACGCAGCCGAGTTCGGCCGTGCCGCACGACGGCCCGCGTGGTGAGCTAGCGGCGGGAGTTGAACCCGCAACCTGCTGATTACAAATCAGCTGCTCTGCCAATTGAGCTACGCTAGCGGCCGGTCGAAACCGCGAAACCTCGAAGTGTACGGATTCGACCCTCCCCTGCAAGATGGCCGTTTTTCCGGGCCTCCACGCTCATTCGGGGCCTCGAGCGGGTCGCCGACACCCCCCCTTCCGGCCTGCCCTGGCCGACCGGCGGTCAGGCGAACGTGAGCTCCACCATTGAGAAATCGTCGTGGAAATCCTCCCGCTGTGACACGGTGCGGACCACAGTCACGAGCGCGTCGATGGGGCTCTCGCGGCCGACAGGCGGGGCGACCAGGGCCGCCAAGAACTGGTCGAAGGGCCACATGGTGCCGTCGGGGCGACTGATCTCGAACGCCCCGTCACTGTAGACGAACATCCGGGCCCCGGGGGGAAGAATCGTCTGGCTCGAGCCAAACTCCAGCCCGTCCACCGCGCCGATCAGCGGCCCGTCCGACTCCAGCCGGCGAGGCGGCTCACCCCCGGCGAGCAGAAGTGCCGGCGGATGCCCGCCGCCAGCCCAGCGGAGTTGGCGGGTGCCCCGGTGAAACACGCCATACCAGGCGGTGAAAAACATGTCGTTCTGCCGCTCCATCGGAAACGCGCGGTTGAGGGCGGCAAGCACCTCACCCGGGTCATGGAAGTCGGTGTGGGGCAGGGCCTCGCTGCGAATGGCATTGAGCGCCGAGACGGACAGCAGCGCCGCCCCCACCCCGTGGCCGCAGACGTCGAGCAGGTAGACGGCGAAGTGCTCGGCATCGAGGTCGTGGTAGCCGAAGGCGTCGCCTCCAAGGGCCGCCGAGGGGATGAACCGCCAGTCGGCCCGCACGCCCCCCCGGTCCTGCGGCGACGGCAGCAGTGACCGCACGTAGTCGGCGGCCGTGGCGAGATCGTTGGCGAGCACCTGGCGGCTCGCCTCGAGGGCGGCGAAGGCCTCGTTTCGCTCGACGAGCGCCACGTAGCCTCGCGAGTGGTAGCGGACTCTGGCCAGCAGCTCCAGGCGGTCGGGCAGCTTCACGAGGTAGTCGTTGGCGCCCACGGCAAACGCCTCGGCCTTGACGGCGGGCTCCTCCTTGGTGGAGAGCACGATGATCGGCACGTCATGAAACCGCTCGTCTTCCCGGAACCGGCGCACGAGCGTGAGCCCATCCACCTCGGGCATCACGAGGTCCTGCAGAATCACCGTGGGCCTGACCTCGGCCGCCTTGACGAGGGCGGTCGAGGCGTCCTTGCAGTAGTGGAAGGCCACGCCGTCCTCGCCCGACACCATCCGCCGAACAGCCTCGCCGATGATCGGCTGGTCGTCCACGAGCAGCACGGTGACACCCCGCGAGGCAGGGGCTTTCGACGCGACCACGGGCGAGGTTCCAGGCGGGTTTTCGGGGCCCCGAAATGCTATCACACCCGGCCGGTTGCATGATTGCACGGCCCGGCGTTGAATCGGGGCCCGAGTGCGAGGGTCCGGCGGTCGCGGAGGAGTTCCCCATGGCAGCGCAGAAGAAACAGTCCCGGTCACGGGCGAAGCCCCACGACCCGGTGCCGGCCGCCATTGAGGGCCTTGGCGTCTTCTACCTCGGGCAGAAGGTGGACGGCGACCGCGGCGTGCCCACCGGCGAACCGCTGCTGGTGGACGCCCGGCGGTTCACCACCCACGCGGTCTGCGTGGGCATGACCGGCAGCGGGAAGACGGGCCTGCTGATCGGGCTCATCGAGGAGGCCGCGCTCGACGGCATCCCCACGCTGGTCATCGATCCCAAGGGCGACCTCGCCAACGTCCTGCTCTCGTTCCCGAATCTCGCTCCCGCGGACTTTCTTCCCTGGATCGAGCCCGACGCGGCCAAACGCGAGGGCATGACGCTCGAAGCCCTTGCGGATCGCACCGCCCAGAAGTGGGCCGACGGCCTCGCAGCGAGCGGCCAATCGGGTGAGCGGATCCGGCGGCTTCACGAGGCGGCGGAGATGGCCGTCTACACGCCGGGCAGCAGGACGGGCCGGCCACTGGCGATGCTCGGCAGCCTCGACGCCCCGCCGGCGGCGATCCTCGACGATCCGGAGGCCCGCCGGGAGCGGATCGAGTCGCTGGTATCGGCCATCCTCGCGCTCGTGGGCATCGACGCCGAACCGGGCCGCAGTCGGGAGCACGTGCTGCTGGCCACGATCCTCGACGCCCTGTGGAAGAGCGGGCAGAAGGTCGATTTCGGCACCCTCGTGCGGTCGATCCCGGCCCCGCCGATCGAGCGGGTCGGCTTCCTCGATCTGGAGAACTTCTTTCCCGCGGGCGACCGGTTCGCCCTCGCCAGCCGCCTCAACACCGTGGCGGCGGCGCCGGGCTTCGACGCCTGGGTGGACGGCGAGCCGCTCGACCTCGCCCGGCTGCTCTGGACTCCGGCCGGCAAGCCCCGCGTGGCGGTGGTGTCGATCGCCCATCTCGCCGACGCCCAGCGGATGGCCTTCGTGACCCTGCTGGCCGGGGCGGCGGTGTCGTGGATGCGGTCGCAGGGCGGCACGTCGTCGCTCAAGGCGATGTTCCTGATGGACGAGGTCTTCGGCTACCTGCCGCCCACCGCAAACCCGCCGAGCAAGACGCCGCTGCTCACGCTCATGAAGCAGGCCCGCGCCTACGGCCTCGGCGTGGTGCTCGCCACGCAGAACCCCGTCGACCTCGACTACAAGGGCCTGTCGAACGCGGGCCTGTGGTTTCTCGGCCGGCTGCAGACGGCGCGAGACAAGGCCCGCGTGCTCGATGGCCTCGAGGGGGCGGCGCAGGCGTCGGGCGGCTCGTTCGACCGCAGCCGGCTCGACACCCTGCTCTCAGGCCTCGAGCAGCGTCGCTTCCTGATGCACAGCGTTCACGGCGACGACGAGACGCTCTTCCAGACCCGCTGGACCATGGCCTATCTCCGCGGCCCGCTGCTTCGCGAGGAGATCCGGCGGCTCACCGCCGCCGACGCCGCGGCAGCTCCGGCCGCAGCGTCTTCCACGCCAAGCCCTGCGGCCACCGCGACGCCGTCCTGGGCCGGCGGCGGCCCGCGGCCGATCCTGCCGCCGGGGATCCGCGAGGTGTTCCTCGCGCCTCGGCAGCCGCTGCCGCTCGATGCCGCGGTCCGCTACGAGCCGGCAATCATCGGCCGGGCCCGCGTCCGCTACGCCAGGCCGGGCATCGGCATCGAGGTCGACCGCGAGGTCGTCTGCCTCGCCCCGGCCGGCGAGTCGCTGGGCGAATCGGCCTGGGAGGCGGCCGAGCAGCTCGGCAACCTGCCGCCGCTCGAGCCGGCGCCGCGGGTGGGCTCGTTCGCGCCGCTGCCCCCGGCCCTGACCACGCCGCGGAGCTACGCCACCCTCGCCGCATCGCTCAAGGGCCACCTCGGCCGCACGTCGAAGCTAACCTGCTTCGCGGCGCCGGCGATCGACGCCGTGTCGCGGCCGGGCGAGGCGGAGGGCGAGTTTCGCGTGCGGATCGCCCAGCGGATCAAGGAGTGGCGCGACGAGCAGCTCGAACGCGTCCGCGACCGGCACGCCGCCAAGCTCGCGTCGCTCGCCGACCGGATCGAGAGGGCCCGCCAGAAGGTGGAGAAGGAGAAGGCCGAGGCCACCAACCAGTCGATGCAGACCTACGTCTCGATCGGCTCGGCGGTGATCGGCGCCCTGTTCGGCCGCAAGAAGATCAGTGCCACGACGATCGGCCGGGCGGCCACGTCGATGCGCTCGGCGAGCCGGGCCACCCGCCAGCAGGCCGACGTGGCCCATGCGGAGGAGAGCCTGGCCACGCTCGAGGAGCGGCGGCGGCAGCTGGAGGAAGAGGTGGAACTGGAGCTGGAGCGGATCCGCCTCGAATCGGGCACCGACTCGATCGCGCTGGAGGCGGTCGACGTGCCGGCCCGCAAGACCGACATCGCGGTGGACGAGGTGGCGCTTGCCTGGGTGCCGCTGCCTCCCGCGGAGCGGCCGCTGACCGACCGCGGGGCGTGGGGATGAGCCCCGCCACCGGCCGCGAGATCGTGCTCGTCGACTGCCCTGACGAGGTCGGGCTGATCCACCGGATCACGGGGGTGCTCCAGGCCCGGCGGCTCAACATCGAGAGCAACCACGAGTTCGTCGACGCCTCGGCCGGCCACTTCTTCTTCCGGGCCGAAGTCGCCCCGGCCGCGGCCGCTGTGCCCGCCCACGAGCTGCGATCCGCCCTCGCCGCGGTGCTGCCGTCCACCGCCCGCATCCGCGTGACCCGCGAGGAGCGGCGGCCGATCGTCGTCTGCGCCACCCGCGAGCCGCACTGCCTCGGCGAGCTGCTCCTGCTCGACGCCGTGGGGGAGCTGCCGGGGCGGATCGTGGGCGTGGTCGCCAACCACGACCACCTCCGCCGGCTCGTGGAGCGATTCGACGTGCCGTTTCATCACGTTCCGCACGAGGGACGCTCCCGCGACGAGCACGAGCAGGCGCTGCTCGCCGCGATCGACGGGCACGCCCCCGACTACGTGGTTCTGGCCCGCTACATGCGGGTGCTCTCGGCGGCCGCCATCGGCCGCTATCCCGACCGGATCGTCAACATCCACCATTCCTTCCTGCCGGCCTTCGCCGGGGCGAGCCCCTACCGCCAGGCCTTCGCCCGCGGCGTGAAGCTCATCGGTGCCACGGCCCACTTCGTCACGGAGGAGCTCGACGCGGGCCCGATCATCGCCCAGGACGTCACGCCCGTTGACCACACGTTCACGCCCGAGCGGATGGCCCAGGCCGGCCGCGACGTCGAAAAGCTCGTGCTCGCGCGGGCGGTGCGGCTGGTGCTCGAGGAGCGGGTGTTTCTCCATCGCGGTCGGACGGTGGTCTTCTCCTGACGCCCCGTGGACACGGTTGGTCACGGCCGCGCAGGCGGGATTTCACCCTTGCCAAGAACCCCCCACTGGGTATGGACTGTCTCCCTGTCCGGGGAAAGTCCTTCACCACCTGCAAGGAGAGAATCATGCCTGCCATGCTCGTCTCGTGCGCCCGACTGCTCGCCACGGCTGGAATCCGCCATCATCTCGATCACGACGAGGGCGTGATCCGCGTCGTGTTCACGACGCGCCGATACCGCAACCCGCGGGGCGAGCATCTCGCGATCGTGACCCTCGACGCCGCCGGCGACGGCCGCTCATGCCGAGCCCGGATCGAGCGGGCTTTTCCGGCGGGCCGCGACCCGGCGGCAGCGTGCCTCGACCTCTGCCGCCTGGCCGGTGAGTTTCCCGGCGTCGGGTTTCGCTACGACGATGACTCGCGCAGCATCTCGCTGACGGCGATCGCCTTCGCGGGCGGCGGCCGGATCACGGCAGCGCAGCTGTGCGGCCTGCTCGACGCCGTGGTGGTGGCTGCCGAGACCTGCCATCGCGCGTGCGAAGGCCCCGAGGAACGCCGCCGGCGGGTGGGCTGAACACCCTCTGGACCAACCGTGCCGAGAGCACGGTGTTCGCCTGATCGCCGAGGACGCAAAAACAAGGGGGGGCTATACCCATGCCCCGAGCAGCCCTAGCCTCCTCTGCCTCCGCCTCTGCCAGGGGACGGAGGTTCGAACACGAGGCAGACCACGTCGCCGGCCGGATCATGCCGAGAAACTTCGCCCGCTATGAGCAGTTTCTCCGCGTCCACGCCCTCTACGACACGCTCGCCCATGCGGCTTACGCGCTCGACGACGCGTCCCTGATCGCGATCCTCAAGCAGCGGCTCGGCCTGAAGAGCCTCTCGCCTCGAACGCTCCAGCGCGACTGCGACTTCCTGGTCGGCTGCGGCTACCATCTCGATCGCTCGCGGTTGCCCCCGCCGGGCCGCAATGGCTGGCGGCGCGAGATCGACGCCGCCTTCGAAGTGGCCGGCCAGACGGTCAATCGCCGCCTGCACCCCGCCATGTTCGTCGTCCGCCTGCCACGCGTGGAACTCGCCGCCTGGCCTGCGGACGAGCCGGCCGCGGCCCGGCCGCTCGTCATCGATCTCGCCTCGATCACGGGAGTGACCAAGCTCGACAGCACCTTCATTCCGCGGCCGGTCGACCCCGCGATGATCGACGGCCCGGATGCCGCCGCCACGTGAGGCCGGCGGTCACCGCCCGGGCGGCTTCTGGTCGCGAACGTACTTGTGGCACTGGATGCACTTCAGCGTCACCTCCATCCACGCCAGCGCCGCACCGTCGAGGTTGCGGGCCTTGGCCGCCCGTCGCAGGCTGTCGCACGAGCGGCGGAAGTCGGCGCTCTACCGCGCGTAGTCCTCGGTCTGCAGCACCTGCCAGCTGGCATCCTCGCTCACCAGCGAAAGCTGCTGCGCGGCCTTTTCGATGAGGTCGAAGTCTTCGATCGCGAGCCCCTCGAGCACGTCCTGCGAGTGGGCGAGTTTGGCCCGCATGAACACGGCCACGCGGTCCGGCTCGGCCACGGCCTGACCGCCCGACTCCCGCGCCGGCCACAGTCCGGCGACGCCCACGACACCCACGACGACCGCCACGAGCGCCACTCCGCTGGGCACACGATCAATCCGGCAGGCCGAAGTCCTCGTTGTAGCCCTGCTGCACCATGGCATTCTCATTCCTCTCGTGGGCGATGAGATGGTCGGCAAACGCGGCGAACCGCCGCCCCGCAGCCGACCACGACTCCCCGTGAATATCCCGCACCGCGAGGCATTCCAGCAAGGAATCGATCTCCGCGAGCAGGCCCGGATGCTCGGCCATCACCGCCTTGACCGCGGCGGAGAGCCGCGGAATCCGGGCGATCGACTCCTCGAGGTAGCCGCCCTGCTCCTCCTGGACGAAGTGGGAGGCCATGTGATCGCGAAGGCCGCGGAGGCGGCCGCGGATCGCCTCCAGCCCAGCGCGGCCCGGCGGCTGCTCCTCCGCGAAGGCGGCCCTCAGCATGAGCAGCCGGGAGTGGAGGTCACGATGCTGGGCGAGAAGGTGGCCGAGAATCACGGGATCGACACGACTGGATGAGATCATGGCTGCACGACGTGGTGTGCTGGTCCGCTGCCCCGACGCCGGATTGTTCGCGGCAACGCCCGCGGCAGGGCCGGTGGCCGCGCGGTCATCGCCGGCACGCGGACAGACACGTCCGCAAACCTGCGGACCGCCCTTCGGACCGCGTTGCCGGTTGGCCCGCCCCGATCGCCCTGGGGTATAACGACGCTGCCACCCGAGGAATCCCCTATGCACCGCCTGTTCCGCCCGCTCCATCTGCTCCGACTGTCGCTGGTGATCGCCGTCGCCGCGGGCGTCGCCCCGTGCAGCTTCGCCCAGAAGGTCGAGGTCGAGGAGTTCATCCTCCCCAACGGCATGCAGTTCCTGCTCGTGCCCCGCGACGACCAGCCCAACGTCGTCAGCGCCGGCTGGGTCGCCCGGGTGGGAAGCGTCAACGAGCGGCCGGGGATCACCGGCATCAGTCACTTCTTCGAGCACATGATGTTCAAGGGCACCGACACCATCGGCACGCGGGATCCGGCCCGCGACGCCACGTTCCGGGCCGAGCAGAAGGCCGTCCGTGACGAGATCAACCGGATCACCTGGACGCGGCAGTACGACCGCTTCTTCAAGGGCGAAATCGACGATCCCTGGAACCCGGCCAACGACACCCAGGAGCTCCGCGTGCTCCGCAGCCGGCTTGACGCCCTGATCAAGGCGCAGCAGGGCCGCGGCGACGGCGGGCCCCAGGCCGGCACGATCGTCAAGGATGAGTTCGACCAGGTCTACACGAAGGCGGGAGGCAGCGGGATGAACGCCTTCACCACCTACGACCTGACGTGCTATTTCATCACGGTGCCCGCCAACAAGCTCGAGCTCTGGGCCTGGATGGAGAGCGACCGGCTCTCCGACAGCGTGTTTCGCGAGTTTTACTCCGAGCGCGACGTGGTCCACGAGGAGCGACGGCTGCGAACCGAGAGCACGCCGACCGGTAAGTTCGAGGAGCAGTTCGACGCGATGTTCTGGGCGTCGAGCGGCTACTCGTGGCCCGTGATCGGCTGGCCGAGCGACTTGAACAGCTACACCTTCGAGCAGGCGCAGGAGTACTGGAACATCCACTACCGCCCCGGCAACCTCGTCGGCATCCTCGTGGGCGACTTCGATCCCACCCGGGCAAAGCAGCTGATCACCAACTACTTCTCGCGGCTCCAGCCGGGGAAGACCGCACCGCCTCCGGTGGTCACGCTCGAGGTCGAGCAGCTCGCCGAGCAGCGGATGAACGCGACGGGGGAGTTTCCGCCGGCGGTCGAGATCCGCTACCACACGGTGCCCGCCGGGCACGTCGATTCCTATCCGCTCGACATGCTCGCCGAGATCCTCAACGACCGCACCGGCCGGCTCTACCGGGGTCTGGTCGAGGGCCGGGGCCTCGCGGCCGCCGCCCAGGCGGCGAGTGACACGCGGAAGTACGCCGGGCTGTTCTCGTTCTCGGCCCAGGCCCGCGGATCAGCCACGCCCGAGCAGCTCGAGGCGGCCTGGGAGGAGGAGCTCGCCGCCTTGCAGAAGGACGCTGTGCCCGACCGTGAACTCCGCAAGGTGAAAAACCGCGTGGCGGCCCAGAACTACCGCAAGCTCGAGAACAACATGTCGCTGCTCGTGCAGCTCGCCTTCGCCGAGGCCGTGCTCGACTGGCGGGAGATCAACCAGGCGCCTGCCAAGTACGAGGCGGTCACGGCCGCCGACATCCGCCGGGTGGCCGCGAAGTATTTCCAGGCCACCAACCGCAGCGTCGCCACCTACCGCCGCAAGGCCGATTAACTCGCTCCTCGGCCCGCCCGCTGTTTCTTCTCGCCCCCCTCCCGGACACTCTCGATGCGCAGCCGCCAGCCCCTCGCCCTCATCGCCCTGCTGATGGTCGCCGCCGGTGCCGGAGCCGACGCGGCAATCCCCGAACGGCCCGAGACGATCGTCTTCGAGCCGCTCGCCTTCGAGCCGCCCGACGCCGCGGCGCATCGCCGCACGCTGCCCGATGGCACGGTCGTCTACCTGGCGCCGTCCCACGAGCTGCCCCTGGTCACGGTCTCGATCACCTTCCGGGGCGGCTCGTCGCTCGACCCGGCCGACGCGCCGGGCCTGGCCTCGATGACGGCCCGCATGATCCGTGATGGCGGCACGGTGAAGCGGCAGCCCGCCGAGTTCGACGAGGAACTCGACTTCCTCGCCACCGAGGTGGGCGTGTCGGCCACCGACACCTTCACCACCGCCACGATGAGCTGCCTGACGAGCAACCTCGACGAGAGCCTGGCCCTGTTCATGGAGATGCTGCGGTCGCCGGGCTTCGACGACACCCGGCTGGAGACCACGAAGGCCCGCGTGCTGGCCGGCCTGAAGCAGCGAAACGACGACGCCTCCACGATCATCGGCCGGGAATGGAAGCGGCTGCTCTTCGGGCCGGAGCACTTCGAGGCCGCCGAGCCCACCGCGGCGATGGTGGAGGCGATCGGCCGCGAGCGGCTCGCCGCCCTTCACGACACGATCATCCACCCGGGCAACTGCATCGTCGCGGTGTCGGGTGACTTCGAGGAGCCGGCGATGCTGGCCAAGCTCGCCGAGGCCTTCGCCGGCTGGAAGAAGGGCGCCGCGGTTCCGCCACCCACGCCGCCCACGGCCACGCTCGCGCCCGGCCTCTACCATGTGCCCAAGGAGATCCCCCAGGGCAAGGTGCTGATCGGCTGCCGGGGAATCACCCGCGACGATCCCGACGCCATTCCGCTGCTGCTGCTCAACGAGATCCTCGGTGCCGGCGGATTCACCAGCCGCCTGATGCAGAAGGTGCGGAGCAACGAGGGGCTCGCCTACTCGGTGCGGTCGGCGCTGCAGCCGAAGGTCGACTACGCGGGCGACTTCAAGGCCGGCTTCGAGAGCAAGAATGCCACGGTCGCCCTGGCGACCACGATCGTCCTCGACGAGATCCGGGCCGTCCGCGACGAACTCGTCACGGAGGATGAGCTCGACACGGCGAAGAAGAGCGTCATCGAGACCTTCCCGCGGCAGTTCGAGAGCAAGCCGCAGGTGCTCCGGGTGTTCGTCAACGACGAGTGGACGAAACGGCCGGCCGACTACTGGAAGACCTTCCGCCGAAAGGTGGCGGCCGTGACCCGCGAAGACCTCCAGCGGGTGGCCCGAAAGCACCTCGATCCGGACCAGATGGCGATCCTCGTGGTCGGCGACTGGGACGAGATCGCCAAGGGCGACCTCCAGGGCCGCGCGACGATGAAGGAGTTTTTCGGGGGGCAGGTGAAGCACCTGCCGCTTCGTGATCCGCTCACGCTCGAGCCGCTCCCCGGCGAGCAGGCCACCCCGTGAGCGGCTGCGGCGGCCCGATCCGGATTTCGGGCCGGCCGCGACCAATCGACCTGCCGGCCGTTGAAACACGGCCGGGAGGTCGCGCGATGAATCTACGCCCCGTCGTGCTGCTTGCAGCAGTGTCTGGTGCCGCCTTTGCGGCGGCGGCCCACTCCGCGCCGGTGGGCGGCCGCTGGACGCGTGAACCCGGCCACGAGAAACCCCGCTACCTGTTTCAGGACAGCGGCGGGCCGGTCGACCTGTTCTCCTACCATCAGCGGGATTCCAACAAGGACGGCACCGACGAAGTCCGCCTCGATCACGAGCCCGAGTTCCTCGTCATGCGCAGCCAGGGCTGGCCCAACCATCCCACGGCCACGTTCCCCAACAGCGGCAACCCCAACACCATCCGCGTGCAGGAGTTCACCTTTCGGCTGCCGCTCGAGCCGCGAAAGGCGGCCGAGATCACGCGACTGCCGATGGGGCCGATCGGCGTGGCCATCAACGGCGTCGTGTTCTTCAACCCGTTCGAGCAGGGCGGCATGAACGCCGTCGAGGGCTACTCGGAGGTCTGGCTCGACAGCTGCTGCGGCCATCCGCAGGAGACCGGCGTCTATCACTACCACAAGTATCCGACGTGCGTGAAAAGTCCGTTCGTCGACGACGGGAAGCGGCACTCGCCGGTGATCGGCTTCGCCTTCGACGGCTTCCCGATCCACGGCCCGTACGAGTCAGAGGGCGTGATGGCCCGGGACCTCGACGGCGAGACCGCCCTCGACGTCTGCAACGGCCACGAGGACGCGGCACGGGGCTACCACTACCACGTCACGCCCGGGCGGTTTCCCTACGTGATCGGCGGCTATCGCGGCACGCCGGAGCCGGCGAACAACCGTGGCATCCGCCGGATGGGCACCGGGCCGATCGTCGACAATGCCGAGGGGGCAAGCCGGATGGAGGCCGTGATCGCGGAGGTCCGGCCCGGCAGCGTGGCCCGCGGCGGCCGGCGCGAGATCACGATCGTCCTCGATCCGACCCTCGCCACCCGCGGCCCGATTCCCGAGGCCGCGCCCTCGTGGGTGCAGTTCGGCCCCTACGAGGCGCTGGCGATCGCCCGTGCGGGCAACACCGTGACCGCGTCGATCGACGTGCCGGCCGACGCCTCGCTCGGCATGCTGCTCGACTGCCACCTCGAGTTCGACGGCGGCCGCCGCACGCGGGCGGTCAAGAAGAACGACGTCCTCAGGATCACGGAGTGAGTTTCATGACGCTGCTCGCCCGAACGCTGCTCGTGGCCGCGGCCGTGGCCGCCACGGTGCCGACGACCGCGGCCGACTGGCCGAGGTTTCGGGGGCCGGGCGGCCTCGGCCGCGGCGAGTCCGAGGTGCCCGTCACGTGGAGCGCCGATGAGAATCTTCTCTGGCAGGCCGCCCTGCCGGGGCCGGGTTCATCCAGCCCGGTCGTGCACGGCGACGACGTGTTCGTCACCTGCTACTCGGGCTACGGCACGCCGGGGGCGGCGGGCGAGCCCGCAACCCTCGTCCGCCACCTCCTCTGCATCGACCGCACGACCGGCGGCGAGCGGTGGCGGCGAGACGTGCCCGCCGAACTCCCCGAAGATGCCTACGAGGGATTTCTCACGGAGCACGGCTACGCCAGCAGCACGCCCGTCGTCGACGCCGATGCGGTCTATGCGTTCTTCGGCAAGAGCGGCGTGATCGCCTTCGACCGCGGCGGCGGGGAACTCTGGCGGGCGGCCGTGGGCAGGGAATCGAGCAACCGCCGCTGGGGCTCGGCGGCCAGCCTGATCCGCCATGGTGACCTGGTGATCGTCAACGCCTCCGAGGAGAGCCAGTCGATCCGCGGGCTCGACCGCCGCACCGGCCGCGAGGTCTGGAAGGCCGAGGCGGCGGCGCTCGAACTGGCCTACGGCACGCCCGCGATCGCGAGCCTGGCCGACGGCCGCGACGACCTCGTGGTGGCGGTGCCGTCGGAGATCTGGGGGCTCGATCCCGGCACCGGCAAGATCCGCTGGTATGCCACGCACGCGCTCACCGGCAACCTCTCGCCGAGCGTGATCGTCGACGGCGACGTGGCCTACGTGTTCGGCGGGTTCCGCTCGGCGGGCTCGCTCGCCGTGCGGGCAGGCGGCAGCGGCGACGTCACGAAATCGCACGTGCTCTGGACCAGCAAGGCGAGCTCCTACGTGGCCACGCCCCTGCTGCACGCCGGCCATCTCTACTGGATCGACGACCGCGGCCAGGCGTTCTGCAGCGACGCCACGACCGGCGTGCAGGTCTACCGCAGCCGTGTGGCAGAGATCACGGGCGGCGGGCGGCCGGTCTACGCCTCGCCCGTGCTCTCCGGCGGCCGGATCTACGTCGTCACCCGCTGGAATGGCACGCTGGTCCTGCCCGCGGAGCCCCGGTTCGAGGTGCTGGCCTGCAACCGGTTTGCGGGCGACGACAGCGATGCCAGCGGCACCCCGGCGATCGTCGACGGCCGGCTGTACCTGCGGTCGGGGCGGTTTCTCCGGTGCGTCGGCCTGCCGCAGCCGTAACTTTTCCTGCCGTCTGCCGTTGAAGCCAGCGACAGTGAAGTCAGCGACACAAGCCCGTGCCTTCCCGTCGCATCCGGATCACACGCCCCGAAACACCTTTCGGCCCCACGGAGATTGACCCCCGATGAGCCTTCGCACCACCTTCGGCATCCTCGCCATCACGGTCTCGGTCGCCGCCCTCGCCACCGCCCAGCCCCCCGAGGGCCGCGACGGCCCGCCCCCCGATCGCCGTGACCGGCTCCGTGACGCGCTCGACACCAACGGCGACCACACCCTCGACGCCGATGAGATCAAGCAGGCGGCTACCAGCCTGGCGAAGGCCGACACGAACGGTGACGGCACCATCGACCACGACGAGTTTCGCCCTCCGCTCCCGCCGCCACCGCGGGGTGAGGGAGGGTTTCGCGGACCGCCGCCGCGGGACGAGGACGGTCCGGGACCGCGTGAAGGACGCCCGCTGCGCGAGGGACGCCCGGTCCGCGACGGCGCGATGCGACCCGAGGGCGGCCCGCGGCCGGGCGCGGAAGGGGGCCCGACCCCCGAGCGGCTCGTGGAGCGGGCGATGACCTTCGATGCCGACGGCGACGGCAAGCTCGATCGCGCGGAGCTCGAGAAGTTTGCCGCCGAGGCGACCCAGCGAATGCGCGGGATGATGAACGCCCGAGGCATGGGCCCCGCCGCCGAGCGGGGCGGCGGCTTCCGCCCGGCCGATGGTCCGCGGCGGCGGCCGGACGCCGAAGGCGGCGAACGCCCGGAACGGCCCCGGCGTCCGGAGTGAGGCAGGGTATGCTCGTCGGGGCATGAACCGCCCCGCCGAGCAGCTGCCCGCCCGTCCCGCCGAAGCCCACGCCCTCGCGGTCGCCCGCACGCTGTCGGCCGAGCGGATCGTCTGCACGACGGCCGGCCGCGGCCAGGCGGCCCACGCGTTGGCGATCGAGCGGCCGACGGCCTCGGTGACGGCCTGGTTTCTCGACCTGCATCCGTGCACGGCGGCCCGTGAGGCGTGGTCTCCGCAGCCTGCGAATCTCACCGCGGAGTGCGTGGCCGACATGCCGCCGGGCCCCTACGACCTCGCGGTCGTGCCGCTGGCCAAGGACGGGGAGGCGGAGCTGACCCGAGACCTGCTTCAGACGGCCCTGGTGAACCTGGCGGTCGGCGGCCACCTCGTGACGGCGATCGACAATCCCCGCGACAACTGGCTCCGGGAGCAGCTCGCCGAGACGGGCGAAACGGTCCGCGTCCGGCCCGCGGAAGGCGCGGGGTCGCGGGCGAAGGCGGGCACCATCGCCTACGTCGTGCAGAAGACACGCCAGCCGGCCAAGATCCGCGACTTCTCCTGCGAGGTCGTGTTTCGCGACCGCGAGCGGCTGCTCACCGCCCTGACGAGGCCCGGGGTGTTCGCCCATCGGCGGATCGACCCCGGTGCCCGGCATCTGCTCAACGCCGTCGACGTGGCGCCCGAGGCCCGCGTGCTGGACATCGGCTGCGGCTCGGGCTGCGTGGCCCTCGGGATCGCGGGACGCGACGAGAGCGTGCACGTCCACGCCCTCGACTCGGCCGCCCGGGCGGTCGACTGCACGCGTCGGGGCGTCGCGAGGAACTCGCTGGCGAATGTGACGGTGGCGCTCGAGGCCGAGGGCCGCGTGCCGGAGCCCGGCTCCTGGGATCTCGCGCTGGCCAATCCGCCGTACTACTCCGACTTCCGGCTCGCGAAGCTCTTCGTGGAGGCGGCGCGGCTGGCACTGGCCCCCGGAGGCACGCTGCTGGTCGTCACGAAGCAGCCGACGTGGTTCGTGGAGAACCTGCCGCGGATGTGGTCGAGCGTGGCCCGCGAGGAGGTGAAGGGGTATCACCTGATCGAAGCCGTGCGGCCGTGAAGACGCCGCTTCCGCGCGTGTCGGTGCGGGCTTGCAGCCTGCACCAGCGGCCACGCTGATCCCGCAGGCTGCAAGCCTGCGGCTACGAGAAAGCACCAGCGGCTACGCCGTCACTGGTTCACGTGCACGACGGTCGCCGGCGGGAATCCGTTGAAGTGCGTGCTGCTCGCCGCCGAGTAGGCGCCGATGTTCTCGCTGTAGAGGTAATCGCCGATCTCGAGATCCGGGAGCTGCTCCGAGAGGCTGATCGTGTCGAGCGCATCACACGTCGGGCCAAACACGGCGCAGAGCTGCGGCGTGCCCCGCTTGAAGCTCTTCAGGTGATAGGTGCAGTGGTCGAAGATCACGCCCGAATAGGTGTGGTAGACGCCGTCGTCGACGTAGTAGCCGGTCTTCTCGTTGCGGCCGGCCTTGCCGATGATCTTGCACACGGCCGTGCCCGCCGACGCCACCAAAAACCGGCCCGGCTCCGCCAGGATCTCGACCTCCCTGGGAAACAGCCGGTCGATCTCGTGGTTGATCTTCGTGGCGAGCGCCGAAAACTTCGGCACCGTCGCGTCGTACGCGGCCGGAAACCCGCCGCCGATGTCGAGCAGCTTGAGTGTGAAGCCCCGCGACTTCGCCTCCGCGAAGATGTTGGCGCAGAGATGCAGCGCCTGGATGTAGTTCTGAGGGTTGGTGCACTGGCTGCCCACGTGAAACGACAGCCCCTCCACCACCAGGCCGTGGTCGTGGGCATACTGGATCAGGTCGACCGCCTCGCCGGGCAGTGCGCCGAACTTGCTCGAGAGCTCCACCATCGAGCCGGTGTTGGGCACGCGAATGCGGAGAGCCAGCCCGGCATGTGGCGCGTGCTTCGCGACCTTCTTCACCTCCTCCGGGTTGTCGTACGTCACCAGGGGCTTGTAGCGGTCGAGTTCCTCGAGGGTCTCGATGGGCTTGATCGGGTTGGCGTAGATGATCTTGTCCCAGATGTAGTCCTGCCGCTGCTTCGCCGGGAGCTTCGCGATGTACTGGTAGACCGTGCGAAACTCCTGGATGCTGGCCACGTCGAAGCTGCCGCCGAGTTCGTAGAAGGTCTTCACGATCGCCGGATCGCTGTTGACCTTCACGGCGTAGTAGATCTGCACCCGCGGGAAGTGCCTGCGGAAGAGGGCGTAGTTCTTCCGCAGCTCGGCGTGATCCACCACGAACAGGGGCGTGCCGTGCTTCTTGACGAGCTCGAGGAGCGACTTCTGATTCACTCGTGGGGTCCACCTTTCCGGGAATGGCCCGCCGAAACCGCGGGCCGAATCACTGCTACGCACCGCCGCCGAAGTGGTTCACCGGGCGGGGGGCGGCAGTATATCGAGTCGCGCCGCCGCCGCGGGGTGCCGCCGGGTGGACGGTCTTGCGGGGCCCGGCGCGGCGTCGTAGGGTGACGGCATGAGGCATCGCCGGGGGATCTTCGGTGCGGGCATCGCGGTGCTGCTGACAGCGGCGGTCGGCGGCCGGCCGGCGGCGGCGCAGGTGCCGGCGGTGATGTACCACGCGCATCCGAATCTGGGCTACGTCCGCGAGAACTTCACGGCCCACCTCGACTACTTCGCCGCCAACGCCTTCTCGACGATCACGCTCGACCAGTTCTACGACTGGCGGGTCAACGACGGCATCCTGCCGTATCGGCCGATCCTGCTCACGGTCGACGACAACTACATCCTGGGCTACACGGAGATGTATCCGGCGCTCGCCGCCCG
>JBJTQP010000111.1:0-4603 GCA_046075685.1 Planctomycetaceae bacterium
TTTACCCAAAAAATCCCGGCAAAAGCGGCACCGTAGGGAACCGAGAATAAGCGAGTTACCCATTCGGAAAAGTCGCTTATTCCCGGTTGCTTACGGCTTCAAAATCAGCGGCATTGTCGTCACCCGCAACAGCGGCGGGCGAGTTGCATGGCTTGGGCCCGCGGCGTCGCGTGGCTTTCCAACAGATAGATTCCGCGGCCTGCCAGCCACTGGGCCAGCGACACGCGGAGATGGCGAGCACGGCGGTTTGGCCGCCGCTCGTAGAGTTTCAATATCACCGTGCCGTCCGGCATGTATCGCACATGCCGCACTGGCCGGTCGTTGAACGTGGTGATTTTCACCATGAGACCTTCCGTGAAAAAAAGAAGGCAGGGGCGGCACCCGAAGGCGCCGCCCCTGCCGTGATGAACCTCGAAATAGTCGTCGGCCTATGACGCCCTGCGGCGCTTGCCGCCAGCTGGCGGAACGAAGATGATGACGCTCAGAGCGTTTGATCTACTGGCGAACGGGTGACGGGAATGCCGACTCTTTACGTTGAAACGTCGATCGTCAGCTACCTGCGAGGCTGACCAAGCGGTCAGGTCGTCGCTGCGGCTCGGCAACTGTTGACGCAACAGTGGTGGGCCGCAGAAAGGTTGAACTATGAACTCGTCACCTCGCAGTACGTGCTCGATAAAGCGGCTGATGGTGATTCTGCTCTGGCTCAGTGCCGGCTTGAGGCACTGACGGGCGTCCCTATCCTGCCGGTCGAGGAGGCGATCCTGGAAGTCGCCGAAGAAATACTGCGGAAAGCGATTCTGCCACGATCGGCGAGCGTCGACGCCCTTCATGTCGCGATGGTCGCTCACCATCACGTAGACTATTCGTTAATGTGGACCTGCGCGCATATCGAGAATGCGCGAATTCTGCTCAAGGTTTTTCACATACTGCACAGGGCGTGGCTCGCGCGACCGATCATCTGCACGCCCGAGGAGTTGTTGAACGATGACGCAGAAATCTCCTGATCGCGATACGACGATCGAAGACATTCACGCTACCCGGCGACGCATCGCAGAAAAGTTCGGGCATGATCTCGCCGCCATCGTCCAGGACGCCCACAAGCGGCAAGCCACGTCTGGCCACGAAATCTGGCGACCGAAGCCGAAGCCATCGGCTGCGTCCCCGAATCCCTGACGTCATGATGCTCGACGGCGGCATCACGGGCCCACAGGGCCGTCTCCCACACGCCGGCGTGTACGGTCGACGCGAACAGTTCCCCGGCCTCAGGCCGCTTCGACCCAACGCCAGCCAACGATCACACGTTGTTGACAGGCATGGGCATCGCGTCAGGAATCGCGGGAAATCCGAGAGAGCGGGCCTCCGCGCGTTCAGCCGGCTGAATTCGTCGCTCGCCGCTTCGCCAGCAGTTGCTGCTTCTCGGCCCTCCGCAGCCCCTTGATGGCCGCCTCCCGCTTCAGGGCCGCCGACTTGGACCTCTGAGGCTCGCAGTAGACCAGCCTCACGGGCAGCCGGCTGCGCGTGTACTTCGAAGCCTTGCCGGCGGTGTGGGCCTTCAGTCGCTTGGGCAGGTCGTTGGTCATCCCGGTGTAGAGCGAGCCGTCGGCGCAGCACAGGAGGTAGACGAGCCAGCGGTGGTTCGAGGGGCAGCGGGGGGCAGCCATGGGTCGGATCATGGATGTCGGGGCGTGCCGTCGCCATCGGAGCCGAGGGGTCAGAAGTCGAAATCGATCCGCATGCCGTAGGCGTCGGTCATGCTGTTGCCGCTCCGCGATCGCGTGTCGTCGAGGAACGCCCGGATGTAGTTGAACTTCCAGCGGGCGTGGGGATTGAGATACCAGTTGAGCCCCACGGTGAAGTCGGTCAGGTTGTTGCCGTGGATGTTCTTGTCATTGAGCACGATGTTCGAGAATCGGGCGGCGATCTCCCAGGCACCCAGCCCGGTGTGGATGCCGCGATCCGCCGTCCGCACCCGGAAGAAATCCTCGTAAGGTCGCAGCCGGTCGTAAAACCCGAGCTTCCGATCGTAGGGCCGGTGTTCGCCCGTGAGGAAGTAGCTCACCTGCGCCGTGTAGCCGTTGAAGAACAGGTTCGGGCCGCCGATCTGGTCGACCACGGCGAAGGCATACTCCGACTGCAGCGACCACGGGCCGAAGACCAGGGCGAACTCGGGGTCGAAGAGCTGGAAGTTGTTGGCGGCGATGAAGCCCGTGTCGACGAAGATCGGAGCAAAGGGCCCCGGCACCCCGTTGATGTAGTTGCTCGGTGACGGCGGGCCGACTGGCCCGAACACGCCGCTTGGCTGCTGCTTGCGGATTTCGGGCGTGTTCCGGAAGCGGACCTGCTTCTGGTAGGCGTCGCGGTAGCTGTAGCCCGCTCCGAGGTGGAGATAGAAGCGGCCGTCGCTGCCCTCGTCCCACCAGGGCAGCACCGTGCCCCGCATGGTGAGCGCCTGGCCGCTGTCGAAGGAGTCGTTGCCCACGTTGTCGCTGTTGGTGCGGAACGTGCCGATCGCCCAGGTGGCCCGCTCATTTTCCGTGGTGCCATAGGCCATCACGCCCATGTTGCGGGCGGGGGCGAAGGTGTCGACGAGCGACCGCTCCATGAACGTGGTGTTGCGATTCGGCGTCACCCGCTCGAGGGAAAATGGCTCGAAGTAGTGGCCGGCTCGGATGTGCTGCAGGTAGGGCAGCTCCGTCCACTCGAGGTAGTTGTCAAGAAAGCTGGGCTGGTTGGCCAGCGCGAAGTCGACCCCCAATGCGTAGTCGAGTACCTCGAAACTCGTGCCGCGGGCGCCGATCCGCAGCCGGCGAAACTGCACGCCGTCCTGGAGGTCGCCCACGTCGACCCGGCTCTGTTCGTCCTGGCCGAAGTAGACGGTGTCGGCCTGCACCTGGCCGGTCAACACGACCGACGGCCTTTTGGCGTCGTCCCGCTTCTTCTTCTCGGCGGCCTCGAGCAGCTGGTCGACGCTGCGTTCGAGGTCTGCGAACCTCGTGGCGGCGACAGGCTCCTCGACTGCTTCTTCGGCGGCTCGGCACGGGCGCAGCCGGGTTGGCGGCCCGACGCCGAGAACGAGCGCCAGGAGCAGGAGCACGCCGGTGGTGCGGAGATGTGGCACATCGTCATAATCGGCACGATCGTCACGATCGATTCAGATGACCCGTCTTGCCTCGGCGCCGTCCGGCGGCAAGGTGGGCAGGCCACGGGGCCCTGAGAAGCGAAGGGTGAAAACCATGACGATGCTGGCAAGACAGGAGGTTCGGGAGGTCGATCGCCTGGCGATCGAGGAGTTTGGGATTCCCGGCCTGCTGCTGATGGAGAACGCCGGGGCGAACGCCGCCCGCCTCCTTGGGAGCCTCGGCATCGCGGGGCCGATCACGATCGCCTGCGGCCGGGGCAACAACGGCGGTGACGGATTCGTGATGGCTCGCCATCTGGATGCCGCCGGCCACGCCGTGCGGCTGGTGCTCGCGGTGCCGCCGGATTCCGTGGGCGGCGATGCGGCCGTCAATCTTCGTGTCTGCGAGCGAAGCGGCCTGTCGATCACATGCCTCGCCGACGAGACTCGGACGGCGTGGCACCGGGAGTTCGCCGGCGCCGGCTGGATCGTGGATGCCCTGCTCGGGACCGGCGCGGTCGGAGCGGCACGCGGCACCGTGGCGGAGGCGATCGAGGCGATCAACGAGGTGCGGGCCGCCATCGACGTGCGGGTGTGCGCCGTCGATCTGCCGTCGGGCCTCGACGCCGACACCGGCGCGGCGGCGGGAGCCTGCGTGCGGGCCGACGTGACGGCCACGTTCGTGGCCCGCAAGCGGGGCTTCGCCAATCCGGCGGCCGCTGCGCTCACCGGAGCGGTGCACGTGCTCTCGATCGGCGCGCCGGGATGCCTGCTGCGGCGGTTCGGCGTCAGTCCGTGAGGGCTTCGCGGAGGAACGTCCACGCGAGGGCGTCCATGAACGCCCGTTGCCGATTGTCGGCGGCGCCGCCGTGGCCGCCTTCGATGTTCTCGTAGTAGAGCACCGGTTTGCCGCACTCGCGGAGCCGTGCCGTCATCTTTCGGGCGTGACCGGGATGAACCCGGTCGTCCCGCGTCGAGGTGGTGATCAGGATCGGCGGATAGTCACGGTCCGCCGACACGTTGTGGTAGGGGGAGAAGCCGCGGATGAACTCCCACTCCTCCGGAAGATCCGGGTTGCCGTATTCCCCCTGCCAGCTCGCGCCGGCGAGGAGCCGGTGGTAGCGGCGCATGTCGAGGAGCGGCACCTGGCAGACCACGCCTCCCCAGAGGTCGGGCCGGCGCACGAGCATGTTGCCCATGAGCAGGCCGCCGTTGCTGCCGCCCTTGATCCCCAGATGGGCGGGCGACGTCACCTTGCGACGCACCAGGTCCTCAGCGACGGCGATGAAGTCCTCGTAGGCACGCGGCCGGTTGGCTTTGAGCGCCGACTGGTGCCACGCCGGCCCGAACTCGCCCCCGCCGCGGATGTTGGCGATCACCGAGACATGCCCCTTCTCGAGCCAGGCGGAACCGGTGACGGCCTCGTAGCCCGGCAGGAGCGGGATCTCGAAGCCACCGTAACCGTAGAGCAGCATGGGCGTGGAG
>JBJTQP010000112.1:0-3016 GCA_046075685.1 Planctomycetaceae bacterium
TCGTGTAGCCATCGGTGACGAAGACGACGAGCTCGACCTTTAGTCGGTTCTCGTCGATGAGGGGAAGGGCCCTTTCGAGTGAGGTCCCCCCGCCGCCGAACAATTCAAATCGGTGACGGGGATTGAACCGACCGTGGTACGTCGCATGTGTATCGCACGAGGCCAGATAGACGTTGTCGACCGACAAACTCTTTGCCACGCCGCAGACCACCCATCTTTCCCCAGTCGGCCTTGGGCACGTAGAAGGGCACCTTGGCCGGCTGATACTCGAAGGGCTTCAGGCCGTCGGGCAGCGTCGCCATCTCGGGATGCGACACGAACGGTCCGGCGGCGGCGGGATCGCGGCCGGCGGCGAAGCGGATGCCGCGTTCGACGAGGTTCTGAAACCCGGGATGGCTCCACGTCCGCTGGTCGTGCCCCCAGGCGGTGTAGAACACGCGACCCTTGCCCTCGGTGCGGACCCACGTCCAGGGCTCGTGGCGATCCCCCTCGACCCGCTCCTCGAGCACGGTCCGGCCCCGCTCGTTGTGCTTCGTGTGGACGTAGGTCTCGTCCCAGCTCCGAAAGCCGCCAAAGCCCTTCATCACCGGATGCTCGGGAGCCACGATCACCGTGGCGAACTCGCCGGTGCCGTGCTTCTGGAACTGGGCGCCGACCAGGTCGATCCAGACCGGTGAGTTCTTGAAGCAGAAGCTCGCGCAGTGCAGCGGCACGAGGCCCTTCCCGCCGCGGACATACTCCACGATCGCCGCCTCGGCCGCGGGCGTGATCGCCTCGATGTTGGCGTAGACGGCCAGCGCGTCGTAGTCCGCGAGCCCGGCGGCGGTGAGGTCGCCGAGATCCTCGGTGTAGTCGAGGTCGATGCCGCGGGCCGCGAGCACCGGCTCGAGCTCGGCGAACCGCTCGGCCGGCTTGTGGTGCCCCCGATCGCCGAGGAACAGCACCTTCAGCGGAGCCTCGGCCGCCGAGGCCGAGGCCAGCATCGAGCCGAGGACCAGCGCAGCCGCACACACGAAGCGAACCATCGGGGGCTCCACGACGACAGGATCAGGACGACCCGCTGACGAATTCTAGGACGAGAATGACCACTCAGGGAGCTTCATGATCACGCCCCCCTTCATGGCCGACTCATGCGCAAGCAGGCCCGTGCAGGTCCAGTTGGCGCTCTGGCGGGCGTTGGGATACGGATCCCGCCCCTCCACGAGCGCCGTCACGAACTCGTGCACCAGGTGCGGGTGGCTGCCGCCGTGACCGCCTCCCTGGGTGAACGAGAGGTGCTGGTGCTCGTCGGAGTCGTAGACGCCGCCGGTGGTGAACCGCTGGATCGGCTCGGGAAGCAGGTGGGCGAAGTCGGGCACGGGCACCCGCGCGGGAATCTCGGGCTCGGGCACCTTCGCGGTGTGGAGCACCGGCTCCTCCCCGTCGCAGAGCTGCCACTCGAAACTCTTCTTCGAGCCATACACGTCGAAGCTCTCGCGATACTGCCGCGCCGTGTCGAACAGCGAGCGGATCACGCGGGCCACCACGTCGCTGCCCCGCAGCTTCACGTGGGCGCTCTCGATGGCGAACGGCGAGCCGTACCGGGCGATCAACTCCTCGCGGATCCGGCCCGATCCGAAGCAGCTCACCTCCTCGGCGTCCTTCCGCTCGAGCGCCAGGCACGGACCCACGCAGTGGGTGGCGTAGTGCATCGGCGGCAGGCCCGGCCAGTAGTTCGGCCAGCCGTCCATGTCCTGCTGGTGGCTCGCCTGCACGAACTGGATCCTGCCGAGCTCGCCCCGGTCGGCCAGCTGCTTGATGAACAGGAACTCGCGGGCGTAGACGACCGTCTCGGCCATCATGTACGTGAGGCCGGTCTTGGCGGAGAGTTCGACGATCCTCCGGCAGTCGTCCACGCTCGTCGCCATCGGCACGGTGCACATCACGTGCTTGCCGGCCTCGAGCGCGGCCAGCGACATCGCGGCATGGTCGGGGATCGGCGAATTGATGTGGACGGCGTCGACGTCCTTGTCCTTGAGGACGTCGGCGTAGCTCGTGTACCGCCGCTCGACGCCGTAGGCCGAGCCGACCTGATCGAGCTTGTCCTGCGACCGCTGGCAGATCGCCACCAGCTCGGCGTACGGGTGCCGCTGGTGGATCGGAATGAACTCGGCCCCGAACCCAAGGCCGACGATGGCGGTGCGGACGCGACGCGGAGACGCGGTCATGGCGGAAATTTCCCGGTGAACGACGGAAAAACCGCAGTATTGCCGCCGCACAGGCCGCCGTCCATGAGACGCTTCACGGCCCGCTTGAGGAATTGCACCGGCGGCTGCCGGCCACTCGGCCGGCGCCACCAGATCAGCGTCGGCCCGTCAGCGGGGCCGGCGACTCACTTGACGTCGAGCAGCTCGACGAGAAAGTGCAGCGTGGCGTTGGGCGGGATCGGTCCGCCGGGGGTGCCCCGCGTGCCGTAGCCGAGATCGCTGGGAATCTCGAGCTCGATCATGCCACCCTCGCCCACCTGCTGCATGCCCTCGGTCCAGCCCTTGATCACGCCGTTGAGCGGGAAGTCGATCGGAGTGCCGCGATCCACGGAACTGTCGAACTTCGTGCCGTTGAGCAGGTAGCCGGTGTAGTGCACCTTGACCTTCTGGGTGGGGCCGGAGGGCATCGGGCCGGTGCCGACCACCAGATCCGAATACATCAGACCGGATGCGGTGGTTACGGTTTCCCCGTTCATCGGTGCACCGGGGAAACGAGGCATGGATTGCTTGGAGGCGACTTCGCCGCTGTTGGTCTTGATGTCCACTTGAATGTGCTCCGTAGGGGTGTAGATGTCGACGCGGGCCAACTCTCCGTTGGCACCGCTGTAGCCTGCGGCCCGGGCCAGTCCACCGGTTTCCTTCTCGGCGATGGCAATCGCTTGGGCGAGTTTGACGCTGGCCTTGCTGGCCTGCTCGTGGGCCTGCTTGGGATCCGGCGGAAGGTCCGATTGGAAAGCCGCGGAAGTGAAGACAACGGGCGCGAACGCGGC
>JBJTQP010000113.1:0-3338 GCA_046075685.1 Planctomycetaceae bacterium
GGCAAGACCGCGATCGGCATCGACGCGATCATCAACCAGAAGAACAGCGGCGTGAAGTGCTTCTATGTGGCCGTCGGCCAGAAGGACTCGTCGGTGGCCGTGGCCATCGACACGCTCCGCAAGTACGGCGCGATGGACTACACCACGGTGATCGTCGCCGGGGCGAGCACGGCGGCCCCGCTGCAGTACATCGCCCCCTACTCGGGCACCGCGATGGCCGAGCACTTCATGTACAACGGCCAGCACGCCCTGATCGTGTACGACGATCTCTCGAAGCAGGCCACCGCCTACCGGCAGCTCTCGCTGCTCATGCGGCGGCCGCCGGGCCGCGAGGCCTACCCGGGCGACGTGTTCTACGCCCACAGCCGGCTCCTCGAGCGGTCGGCCAAGCTCTCGAAGGAGCTCGGCGGCGGCTCGCTGACGAGCCTGCCGATCATCGAGACGCTCGAAGGCGAGGTGTCGGCCTACATTCCCACCAACGTGATCTCGATCACCGACGGCCAGATCTACCTGCAGCCGGATCTCTTCTTCGCCGGCCAGCGGCCCGCCATGAACGCCGGCATCTCGGTGTCGCGCGTGGGCGGTGCCGCCCAGACCAAGGCCATGAAGAAGGTGGCCGGCGGCCTGCGGCTCGACCTCGCGAGTTTCCGCGAACTCGAGGCCTTCGCCCAGCTCGGCACCGACCTCGACGCCGCCACCCAGCAGCGGCTCGATCGCGGCTACCGGATGGTCGAGCTCCTCAAGCAGGGGCAGTTCGCGCCGATGGACGTGGTCGACCAGGTGCTCTCCATCTACGCCGGCACCCGCGGCCACCTTGACGAGGTGAAGCGCGACGAGGTTGCCGACTGGGAGAAGGGCTTCCTGACCTTCGTCCGTGACCAGGTGCCCGAGCTCCGCAAGCGGGTCGACGAGTCGAAGGAACTCGACGCCGAGAGCGAGCGGCAGCTCGAGGCGGCGATCGCGGAGTTCAAGCGGCAACGGGCCGCCAAGGCGGCCGGCCCCAAGCAGCTCGCCGGCGCACGCTGAAAGGCACCACCCCATGGCCAAAGCCCGCGCCCTCGACCGCCGCCGCAAGTCGGTGAGAAACATCCGCAAGATCACGCGGACGATGGAGCTCATCGCCACCGCTCGGTTCAAGAAGGCGATGGATCGCTCCATCGCCGCGCGGGACTACACCAAGCACCTGGCGAAGATCCTCGAGAACATCGCCAGCGTGGGGGCCGATGTCGCGCATCCGCTGCTGGAGATCCGCCCGGCGAAAAAGACGGCGGTGCTCGTGCTCACGGGCAACCGCGGCCTCTGCGGCGGCTACAACTCCAACATCGTGCGGCAGTCTGTGGCGCTGCTCGGGCAGTGGAAGAGCGAGCAGGTGCCCGCCCACGTGAGCGTGTCGGGCAAGCGGGGCATCTCGGCGCTGCGGTTCCGCGGGGTCGACGTCGCCGAGCGGTACACGCAGTTCGAGGACAAGCCCGAGTTCGCCGCGGTGACGCCGATCGGTCGGGCCTACCTCGACGCCTACTCGGCCGGGGAGATCGACCGTCTCGACGTCGTCTACACGCGGTTCCACTCGATCGCGAAGCAGGAGGCGGTCACGGAGACGCTGCTGCCGCTGGCACCGCCGCAGCCCACGGGCGGGGCGGCCAAGGCGAAGCTCGCGTCGGACGAATACGACTTCTACCCGTCGGCGGCCAGCATCCTCGAGGAGATCCTGCCGGCGAGCTTCCTGTCGCGGCTGTTCAAGTGCTTCCTCGACGCGGCGGTGAGCGAGCAGGTGGCCCGGATGGTGGCCATGAAGGCGGCCACCGAGAACGCGGGCGGCCTGATCAAGAGCCTCTCCCGGCAGTACAACCGGGCGCGCCAGTCGCAGATCACGGGCGAGATCATGGAGATCCTCGGCGGCGTGGAGGCGCTCAAGAAGTAGGGACGCCGGTCCTGAAGCCATCCGCATTCCCGTCGATGCAGCGGACCTTCGGCCGCTGATCGCCGACAGCCGAAGCAGGCTGACACCAACCGCACCCAGACAGCGACACCCGTTCCAAACACATTCCCCAACTCACTTTACCCCCTCGAGACAGGCTGACACAGCAATGGCACACGGCAGCATCACCCAGGTCATCGGTTCCACCTTCGACGTCGAGTTTCCCGAGAACTCGATCCCGGCGATCTACAACGCGGTGCGGATCGACAGCGCGAACAAGGGCGTCGACCTGCACCTCGTTGGCGAGGTGCAGCAGCACCTCGGCGGCGGCAAGGTCCGCTGCGTGGCCCTCGGTTCGACCGACGGCCTGACCCGCGGCGCGGAGGTGGTCGATACCGGGGCCCCGCTCTCGGTGCCGGTGGGCAAGGGCACGCTCGGCCGCGTCTTCAACCTGCTCGGCGAGCCGATCGACGGCCGCGGCGCCGTGGAGTCGAAGGAGCGGTGGCCGATCCATCGCGATCCGCCCGCGGTGAAGGACCTGACCACCAAGACCGAGCTCTTCGAGACCGGCATCAAGGTGATCGACCTGCTGACGCCGTTCGTCCGCGGCGGCAAAGCCGGCCTGTTCGGCGGTGCCGGCCTCGGCAAGACGGTGATCCTCACCGAGCTCATCGCCCGCATCGCGAGTGCCCACGGTGGCTACTCGGTGTTCGCGGGCGTCGGCGAGCGCACGAGAGAGGGCACCGACCTCTGGCTCGAGATGCAGGAGGCCAAGATCGGCGACACGGGCCGCAGCGTCATCGAGCAGACCTGCATGGTGTTCGGCCAGATGAACGAGCCGCCGGGAGCCCGCCTCCGCGTGGCCCTCTCGGCCCTGACGATGGCTGAGTACTTCCGCGACACGACCGGCGCCGACACGCTGCTGTTCGTCGACAACATCTTCCGGTTCTCCCAGGCGGGCAGCGAGGTGAGCGCCCTGCTCGGCCGCATGCCGAGCGCCGTGGGCTACCAGCCGACGCTGGCCACCGAGATGGGCGCCCTCCAGGAGCGGATCACCTCGACGTCGAAGGGGGCCATCACGAGCGTGCAGGCCGTGTACGTGCCGGCCGACGACCCGACCGACCCGGCCCCCGCCACGGCGTTCGGCAATCTCGACGCGTTCCTCTACCTGGAGCGGTCGATCTCCGAGAAGGGCATCTACCCCGCCGTGGATCCGCTGGCCTCGTCGAGCCGCATCCTCGACCCGCAGTACGTGGGCGAGCGGCACTACAAGATCGCCCGCCGCGTGCAGCGGACGCTCCAGCGGTACCGCGAGCTCCAGGACATCATCGCGATCCTCGGCGTCGACGAGCTCTCCGAGGAGGACAAGCTCGTCGTGCACCGGGCCCGCCGCATGGAGCGATTCCTCTCGCAGCCGTTC
>JBJTQP010000114.1:0-5977 GCA_046075685.1 Planctomycetaceae bacterium
GTGCCGATCCCGGAGAATCCCACGGACCCGCTCGTGACGGTGAAGGTGCTCGCAGAGTTGGTCCCGTGACCCAGGCGGAGTTGGCTGCTGCTGACCACGCCGCCGTTCACCGTCAGCGCGCTCGTGGCGCTGGTGCCCATCGACATCCGAATGAGATTCGACGAGTTCAGCCGCGCCGAGCCGCTGATCGTGATCGTCGCCGTGCTGGTGTCGCCCTTGGCCGGCTCGAAGTAGTTCCAGCTGCAGGTGCCGCCACTGAGGTTCATGACCGCGGCGGAGTTCGTCCCTTGGGCGAGGCCGCCTCCCGATTGAGGGCCCAGGCTGGCGGTGCCGCCCGTCATCGTGAACGTGCCCGACGACGCCGTCCCGGACGCGAAATAGAACGACTGCGTGTTGGCGAACGTGCCCCCGGACATGGTGAATACGGCCACGGAGCCCGATCCCGAGGCGAACCGGACGTTCGTCGTGGCGACGGAGCCTGTGCCCGAGATCGACAGGCTGCTCGTTCCCGTCGAGCCGAACTCCGAGGTGCCGGTGGTCAATTGGCCGGCCTGCACGTTCACCGCGCCGTCGATGATCGTGGTCGGCGAGGACTGCGGCAGCGCGACCGTGCCGCTCTTGGTGAGCGAGAGCGTGGCCGCGGCGCCGCCGGTGTAGGTGAGCGAGAGCGACCCCGACGTCTGGTTGAACTGGAGCGTGCCGCCGTTGGAGACCGCCCCCGTGACGCTCCCGCCGTCGTCGATTCGCACGGTGTCACCGGCGGCGATCGCACCGCCCGGATAGGCCGGGCCCGACTGGCCGGGAGCAGTGCCGTACACCGTGACGGTCTGACCGCGGGCGCGGGAGGTCCAACCGACGAACGAGACGACGACCGCAAGCGAAACGGCGACACGACCCAAGCGGGACACGATCGATCCTCCGTTGCCCTTGGCACAGGTGGGATGCAGTGCACCGCCTCGCAGCATAGGCGACGACGGCCGCGTGTGTCGCGATCCAAGCCGAAATGGGACGAATCGGGCACCAGGAGGGACGAATCGGGCGGCGAGTGACCGGATCACGGAGCCGGATGGCTTCGGGGGGCTGGTCATCACCCCGAAGACCGCTCCACGATCCCCGTGATCGCAGCTGGCGCAGTGACGAAGGACTTCGCGATCACCGGCCCCGATCCGCGGAAGCCGAAGTGACCCGCCGCAGGCAGCGACGGGTGACCCACGCCCGGTAGGCGAACATCAGCCGCAGGTTGGGCCACGAGAACAGCAGCCGGGTGACGAGCCCCCAGGGCCCGCGGCGGTGCTCGTATTCGATGTGCTCGCGGATCTCCGTCCGGCCGTCGGGCAGCGGGGTGAACGTGTGGGTGTGCTCCCACTTCGCCGCAGGACCCGAGGCCTGCACGTCGGTGAAGCCCCGGTCGCTGACGCCGCGGTGCACCGCCTTCCAGCGCAGGGGCAGGGGCCCCACCCAGAGCGTGAAGGTGGAGACCGACCATTCGGCCAGCGGCTCGATCGAGTGCAGCTGCACGATCGTGGGCGGCGGGGTGAGCCGCTTCAGGGCCGAGGTGTCGCGGTGAAAATCCCGAACCGCCTCGAGGGGGGCGTTCACCACAAACGCATAGTCGAACACGGGCATGCGGGGATTGTAGGCCGGGGTTGCGAAAAACGGCCCCCCCGTTACCATACAGGGCTCAACATTCCCTGTTTTTTTGCGAGTTTTCCGTGGCACGCTCCTGTCAGGTCTGCAGCAAGGGTTTCTCGGTCGGCAACCAGGTCACCATCCGCGGCAAGGCCAAGTACCTCGGCGGCGTCGGCACCAAGGTCACCGGCATCACCCGCCGCAAGTTCAAGCCGAACCTCCAGCGGCTCCGCGTGACCGTCGGCCGCGGCACCAACACCACGCTCCTCGTATGCACCCAGTGCATCAAGAGCGGCAAGGTGTCGAAGCTCGTGAAGCAGAAGCCCTTCCACCTGCCGAAGGTGGAGAAGGCCGCCAAACCCGTGGCGGAGGAAGCGGTGCCGTCGGGACCGCGGGCCCGTCCCTGACCCTCGCTGATCGGGGTTCCGGACCATGTCGCTTTCCCGGCAGGATGTCGCGAAGGTCGGGCTGCTCGCCCGCCTGGCCCTCTCGGCCGACGACCTCGACCGCATGACCGGCGAGCTCTCGAAGATCGTGGGCTTCGTCTCGCAGCTCGAGCAGCTCGACACGGCCGACGTGGCACCGCTCGCCCACCCGCTCGACACGCAAAATGTCTTCCGAGCCGACGAGCCGAAGCCGTCGCTCACCACGGAGCAGGCCCTGCAATCGGCCCCCCGCCACGACGGTTCGTGCTTCCTCGTGCCCGCCGTGCTGGGCGACTCGGGCGCCGCCTGACCGTCCGCCGCCGCGGCCCCGCCCGCCACCCACCATGCAGCCGCTCGAACTCTCCGCCGTCGACCTCGTGGCCGCCATCCGCCGGGGCGAGGTGTCGGCCGTGCAGGTGGCGACCGCCTTCCTCGACCGGATCGCGAAGGCCGACGGGGCGATCAACGCCTTCCTGCACGTCGACCGCGACGCCGCCCTCGCCCGGGCCGCCGAGATCGACGCCCGCCGCGGGGCGGGCCGCCCCCTCGGACCGCTCGCGGGCCTGCCGATCGCCGTCAAGGACGCCCTCTGCACGAGCGACCAGCCCACCACCTGCGCCTCGAAGATGCTCGCCGGCTACCGGCCGCCGTACGACGCCCACGTGGTGGCCCGGCTCCGGCAGGCCGACGCCGTGCTGGTGGGCAAGACGAACATGGACGAGTTCGCCATGGGCGGCTCCAACGAGAACTCCGCCTTCGGGCCGGTGCACAATCCGTGGGCTCTCGACCGGGCCCCGGGCGGATCGTCGGGCGGATCGGCCGCCTGCGTGGCGGCCGACATGGCCCCCGTCGCGATCGGCTCCGACACGGGCGGCTCGATCCGCCAGCCGGCCGGGCTGTGCGGGATCACGGGCCTGAAACCGACGTACGGCCGCATCAGCCGCCGCGGCCTGGTGGCCTTCGCGTCGAGCCTCGACCAGATCGGCCCCATGGCCCGTTCGGCCGCCGACTGCGCCCTGGTGATGGAGACGATCGCCGGCCACGATCCCGGCGATGCCACCAGCCTCGCCGACGAGGTGCCCCGCTACACCGAGATGCTCGAGAAGCCGCTGACGGGCCTGCGGATCGGCCGTGTCGCCGAGCACTTCGGCCCCGGTCTCGACCTCGAGGTGGCGCACGGCGTGGAGGAGGCCTTCGCCGCGTTCAAGGCGGCGGGCGCCACGATCCACGACGTGGAACTGCCGCATGCCGCCTACGGCATCGCCACCTACTACCTCGTGGCGCCGTGCGAGGCGTCGAGCAACCTGGCCCGGTATGACGGGGCGCACTATGGACACCGATCCGTGGTGAAGCCCACGGGTGAGTTTGAGTCGCCGCTCGTCGAGATGTACTGCCGCAGCCGTGCCGAGGGCTTCGGCCCGGAGGTGAAGCGGCGGATCATGCTCGGCACCTACGCCCTTTCGGCCGGCTACTACGACGCCTTCTATGCCAAGGCCCTCCGCGTCCGCCGGCTCATCCGCCAGGACTACCTCGACGCCTTTGAGAAGGTGGACCTGATCGGCGGTCCGGTCTCGCCCACGCCCGCCTTCCGGCTCGGGGAGAAGACGAACGACCCGCTGGCCATGTACCTCGTCGACATGTACACCGTGGGCACGAACCTGGCCGGCATCGGCGGGATTTCGTTCCCGTGCGGCTTCACCAAGGGTGGGCTGCCGATCGGCTTCCAGCTCCAGGGCCCGGCCCTCTCCGAGCCGCTGCTGCTGCGGGCCGCCGACCGCTACCAGAAGCTCACCGACTGGCACACCCGGCGCCCGCCGCAGCACGCCTGACGAAGCCATGACGAAGCCGCCCACCGCCGCCGCCGACCCCTTCACGACCGTGATCGGCCTCGAGGTGCACGTGCAGCTGCTCACGCAGACGAAGCTCTTCTGCCGCTGCTCCACGACGTTCGGCTCTCCGCCCAACACACAGGTCTGCCCCACCTGCCTCGGCCTGCCGGGATCGCTGCCGGTGATGAATCGGCACGCCTTCGAGCTCGCCGTGCGGGCCGCGCTCGCCCTGAACTGCACGATCGCCCAGTTCACCAAGTGGGACCGGAAGAACTACTTCTATCCCGACCTGCCGAAGGGCTACCAGATCAGCCAGTACGACCTCCCGTTCTCCAGCGACGGGCACCTCGAGGTGGTCGATCCCAAGGGGGCCTTCTCGCGGCGGGTGGGCATCATCCGCGTGCACCTCGAGGAGGACGCGGGCAAGAGCATGCACGACGAGGCGGCGGGCACGGCCGACACGCGGATCGACCTCAATCGTGCCGGCACGCCGCTGTGCGAGATCGTGTCGCAGCCCGACCTCCGCTCGCCGCAGGAGGCCCGGGCCTGGCTCAACGAACTCAAGCTCCTGCTGGTCTACCTCGGCGTGAGCGACTGTAACATGCAGGAGGGGAGCCTTCGCGTCGACGCCAACGTCAATCTCCACATCCCGCTGACCGGCGCGGGAGGAGCCGACGGACGCCTCGCCAAGACGCCGATCGTCGAGATCAAGAACATGAACTCGTTCCGCTCGGTGGAGCGGGCCCTCACCTACGAGGCGGCGCGGCAGTGGGAGGAGTGGCAGGCCACGAAGGTCGAGATGGGAAAGATGCCCAAGCAGACCCGGGGCTGGGACGACCCCGCGGGGATCACGCGGCCGCAGCGGCAGAAGGAGGAGTCGAGCGACTATCGCTACTTCCCCGAGCCCGACCTCGTGCCCGTGACGGTGACCGCGGCGGAGATCGCCGCCGCGCGGGCGGCGATGGGCGATCCGCCCACCGTGCTGCGGGCCGCCCTTGCCGAAAAGTGGCGGATCTCGGCCTATGACGCCGACGTGCTCGTCAATCAGGGCCGCGATCTCGTGGCCTGGTACGAGGATCTCGCCACCCGGGTCGGCGAGGGCAAGGTGGCGAGCAACTGGATGCAGCAGGACGTGCTCCGCACGCTCAACGAGCGGGGCGGCACGATCGCCGAGTTTCCGGTGACCGCCGCCCAGGTGGCCGACATCATCGGCCGCGTGCAGAAGGGCGACTTCGACACCAGCCGCGGCCGCGAAATCTTCGCCGAGGTGCTCGCCTCGGGAAAGGCGGTGGCCGACATCGTGGCCTCGATGGGGATCGCGGCGGTGAGCGACGACGACCTGATCGCGCTCTGCAAGGAGCTGCTCGCCGCCAACCCGAAGATCGTGGCCGACGTGAAGGGGGGCAAGGAGCAGGCCGCGGCGGGCCTGATCGGCCAGGCCAAGAAGAAGAATCCCAACGCCAACCCCGGCAAGGTGAGGCAGATGTGCCTCGACCTGATCCGGGGCATGTGACGCCGGCTCGCGGGGGCGTGCCCGCCTTCAGGCCTGACGGGCCATCGTCTTCACGCGGTGCGGCTTTACGCCCCGAAGACCTCCGTGTAGGGTATTCATCCCCTCACAGAGATTCAGCCGTGGTCATCCGCTCCTCGTTCGCCCGCCTGCCGAGCCGCCGCCTGCGGGCCGGCCGCATCCTGGGCCTGATCGGCGGCCTGGCCGGGCTGCTCGTGGTGCCGGCCGCCTACTTCCGGGCGCTCAAGGTCGATCCGTCTGCCCAGAAGATTCCGACCATCCTGCTGATGCTCGTGTTTTTTCCGGCGTGCGGCTGGCTGTGCGGGTTTCTCGCAGGCGTAGTCGGCGCGATGGTCATCGATCGGATCCGCTCCGACGCCTCGACGAACTAGAGCGATCGCACTCAGCCCGCGGAGAGGACGGCGACGCCGCTGGTGAGGGCGAGCGGCACCGGGTCGCGGGCAAACTCGAGCTCCACGAGGCCCGCCGCGAAGCCGGCGGTGGGCTTCGGGATCGGCACCCGCCACTCGGGCCCGGTCGCCTCCACCACGCGTGACGACCAGCGGGCCTTCCGGAAATCGCGG